>CAYLSY010000188.1:0-5607 GCA_964386275.1 uncultured Hyphomicrobiales bacterium | reverse complement strand
ATCACGCTTCGTCTTACAGTTTCCGGATCTGGTAATATAAAATTATTAAATTTGACTAATTGTCAGAAAATCAAAAAAAATTAGTATATTGAAACTCTTTGTCTTACACGTTTTACTTAAGAATATTTGTTATGAGCAGCAGCATAATCGCAGGAAAAATAAAAAGAGTAACTATAAAAAACATAGTGAAAAGAAACATAGCGGAAAAGCCATTGTCGCCAATGTTTCTATCCATTTTATCAGCCCTAAGCATTATTATAACCAGCGCAGGCATTGCCATTGCCGATAATTACCAAAATAGTGTAAATAATAAAGACTTAAATTTGCTTTCCAGGCTTACAAAATCTGGTTTTATTAAAAACGAAGGTCAGTGGGACAAACGCGCCCGCTATTTGGCGCAATTCCCCGGAATGAACGTCTGGCTAACGGACGACGGCATTCTATTTGATAAATACGAAGTTCGCTCTCATGGCTCTTCGTTTGCGCCCGGTGTGGTTCCCGACAGCCTTGAAATCACAGGTTTTGTCGTCAAGATGTCTTTTGCCGGCGGGGCAACTCATTTGAATTATAGGCACGAACAGTTATTTGATACAAAAGCAAAATATACTTATATTCAAAATGTTGTGAACAACAGCAATTCGGGCTTCAGCCGTGCAATAGATGCCAGCGCTTCGAAAGAAATCAGACTGCTTTCGGTTTACGAAGGCGTCGACATGCGGTTTTATGAGGAGCAGGGCAGCGTTCGGTATGATTTCATTGTCAAGCCGAATGCCGATGCAAAGCGCATCAATATTGCTTTCGAAGGGATGAATAGCATTAGTATCGATAACAACGGAAACATCGTGCTTCAATCAATAGCCGGAGAGCAAAAACACGGTAGTTTACTGGCATATCAAATGTCAAAAGGCAAAAAAAAGGTCGTCGGCTGCTCATTCAAAAAGAATATCGATGGCACAATTGGACTGCAATTGCAAAATTACGACAGGACAAAGGAATTAATAATCGACCCTTTGGTTTATTCGTCTTATCTTGGTTCAGCAATGAACGACAGGGCATATGGTATGGATATTGACACATCGGGTAATATTTATTTGACTGGCTCTACTTATTCGCCTTCATTCCCAACGACTACCGGCGCATATTCTACTGTTTATGATGCCAGCGGCGACGTTTTCGTTTCGAAAATCAATGCTGCCGGCACTGCCTTGATATATTCTACCTTTATAGGTGGAAGCGGCATCGACCGCGCAAATACCATAGCCGTCGATAACGCAGGCTGCGCATACGTTGCCGGTTATACAAACTCGACTAACTTCCCTACAACGGCAGGTGTTATTCAACCGTCGAACGGAGGAGATTTCGACGGATTTGTGTTAAAACTGAATTCCTACGGTAGTAATTTATTGTATTCCAGCTACTTAGGCGGAAGCTTATTCGACCAAGTAACAGTTCTGAGATTAGGCAGTTCAGGTTATGCTTATATTGCAGGACACTCTCTATCGAGTAATTTCCCGACTACTGCAGGAGTTGTCAAGCCATATTATTCCGGCGCATCGGAGACATCCGACTGCTTTGTTGCCAAAATCGACCAATCGTGTTCATCATTATTGTTTTCAACATATTACGGAGGTTCGCAAAGCGATAAAATCAATGATTTGCGCATCGATAGTAATGGAAATATCATCTTTGCAGGCTCGACATCATCATATGATTTGCCTGTAAGCTCTAATGCCTGCTATACATATTACGGCGGCGGCAACAGCGACGGTTTTATAGTTAAGTTGAATTCAGCCGCGACATCTACTACATATTGCACATTTCTCGGCGGCGCCAATTCCGACGAAGTTACAGCTATTTGCCTTGATGAATCGGGCAATGTTTATGCGACCGGAACAACATGGTCAGTCAACTATCCAACCACTCAAGGCGCTTACAGCACGTCATATTCCCTCGGCTGCGACGCATTCTTGACCAAGCTGAACCCGGATGGCACGGCGTTAGTCTACTCAAGTTTCCTCGGCGGGGCTTCTTTAGACGCCGGCAGGGCAATTTCGCTCGATAGAACGAATGCGGCAATAATTTCCGGTCAAACATATTCCCTTGATTTTCCAATTCTCAATTCGATTCAAGGTGAAAACAACGGCAACGGAGACGCTTTTGTTACGGTATTTACTCAAAACGGCTCGCAAATCAAGCATTCGAGCATTTTTGGAGGCAGCGGACAGGAATATCTCACCAATGGCATTTGCGATGCAAACGGGAATGTTACATTAAGCGGTTTTACATCCTCAGATGATTATTCAGCTACGGCAGGAGCGCTGCAAATAGCAAATGCAGGAAATGACGATATCTTTTGCTTCAAATTGGGCGTACCGTCAATTTATACGCAAACAGTTAAAGATACTCTCAAACAAAACGAAACATTTTTTGTTCGCTTTTTAGCACAAAGTTCTTATGGCGAAGGAAATCAGTTTATTGCACAGCTTTCGGATTCGAGCGGCTCGTTTGCACAGCCAGTCAACATCGGTAGCCTCACTTTGTCGACGCCGGTGGAAAACGGGACATTGATAGATTCCGTTTTGGCTCAAATACCTGAAAGCGTTACTTTTGGCAGGCATTATCGAGTTCGTGTCGTTTCGACTATGCCCGAAGTAGTGGGCGAAAACAACGGAAACGACATAACGATTATTCTGCCTTTCAGCTTGGCTGCAACGAATTTCATTCAAGTGGAAAGCGGCACGGCTCTATGGGCTGATTTCGATAATGACGGACGACTCGACTTGTTTTTATGCGGCAACGTTGCCGAAGGTTCAATCCCATTGCCTGAAACGAAAATCTACAGAAACACTGAAGATGGTTTGAACGACAGCGGCGCAGAAATGAACGGAATCATGTATTCATCTGCCGTAGCTGCGGATTTCGACAAAGACGGACGGCTCGACTTGGCAGTTTGCGGATTGAACGGCAACGGCGAATTTGCTGCGGTATATAAAAACAAAGGCAATTTTCAATTCGAAAATGTCGGCGCCGGTTTGCAAATCATGCAGCGCGGCGACATTCAAACAATCGACGTAAACCAAGATGGATACTTGGATATAATTATGTGCGGTTATGCCGGAACAGCACAGAATTCATTTACAAAGCTATACGTAAACAACGGCGACATGACGTTCACAGAAAGAACCACAGCTTTGCCGGCAGTTAGTTTCGGTTCGCTTGCCGTGTCGGATTACGACCTTGACGGCGACGATGATATATTGATTACAGGATTGATAGGTAATACTCGTATAGCGCGACTTTACCGCAACAACGGCGACGGCAGTTTTACCAATGCCAATGCCGGTTTCAGCGGAACATCATATAGCCGTGCAATATGGACGGATTTTAATGGCGATGGTCGCGAAGACGTTGTCATAACCGGCTGGAACGGTTTTTATCAAGTAATGAATATTTATAGAAACAATGCGAATAACACGTTTACAAACGTTAACAGCACATTGCAAGGCGTAACATACGGTTCGATTTCAGCAGGCGATTACAACAACGACAACTTGCCAGATATACTTATAACCGGCGTAACACCATCGGGTAGATTTACATCAGTATACAAGAATAATGGTAATTTTGCATTTTCATCGCTAAATTCAGGTATCGACAGCTTGTTGAATTCTTTTGCGGCGTTCGGCGATTTCAACAGCGACAACAGGCTGGATGTGTTCATCTGTGGCACAAATGGTTCGAACAAGGTTGCCCAACTGTTTTTGAACAACGATACTACTTCGAAAATTCTACCGTCGGCGCCTCAGGGACTATCTGCAACAGTAACCGGAGATTCATGCTACTTTCAGTGGGAGCATAATTTACCTGTTGGAAGTTATTCATATAATATTTCAGTCGGCACAGATTCACTTAGCTCAGATGTTTTGCCATGCAACTCCATGCTTCCATTTGGAACCAGAACCTTAGCGCAAAAGGGTAATGTATCGCGCCGAAATTTCGTTTCATTGCGTGGATTACAACCGGGAGAATATTACTGGAGATTGCAAACTGTCGATGCCGGTTTAACTGGTTCAGAATTTTCCCATGCTTCGAGTTTCATCATACCGGATACTCTTTATTTACCGCTCCGGCAGGGCTGGAGCATGGTTTCAAGCTGGCTCGAACCACAGGAAACCAACATGGATGTTCTCAATCAGCAGTTGGACGGAAATTTATTAATCGCAAAAAACGGAATAGGCGAATTCTACATCCCGGGTCATCCTTCGTCGAACATGACTGAATGGGATTATAGTTGCGGAAAAATTTTATATATGACAAACGCCGACACATTGATGCTTGTCGGACCAAGAATCAAAGGAGAAGAACATCCCTTGTTTTTGAACACAGGCTGGACAATGATACCATACTATTCGAAATATGAATCGGAAATTGAAACAACTTTTAGCATGTTAAATAGATTAATCCTTGCCAAAGACGTATTCGGCAATGCTTTTATTCCATTTTATGGTGTCGACCAAATTGGAACCTTAAAACCCGGTTATGCTTACTGGGTCTATGTATGCTTGCCCGACACCTTGGTATACCATTCTCAAAGCGCGTTGCAACAAAGAATCTCAGATTGGGACGATACCGGAAATGCTGCGTTTTCAAGAGAATGCGAATATTTCAAAACAATCGAACGAACTGGGCTTGATAATGCGCATATATATCTTGAATTGGCTTCGTTTTTGAGCGATGCTGAAGTTGGAGTCTTCTCGGCTGACGGGCAGTTACTCGGCTCTGCCGCGATTTGCAATGGCAAAGCCATTATTACAGTTTGGAGCGGTTCTCCTGATAATCCAGCAGAAAACGCAGCCCAGAGCGGCGAACTAAATCTTTTTGTATACGACCGAAACGGCAAAAAGGTTTATAAGCTGGAAGATTACCTCTGCGCCGACATGTTAACAGGCGAAACAAGCAACAAAATCGATTTTTCCGTAGGCGGTTTCTGGAAAATCGATGCCTTGCTGAAAGACTATAGTAATAACGAAGACGATATCCAACTGACGACCGATGCAAACTCACTTCAAATCTCATTTTCTGCGACAGATGCCGACGAATGCATGCTCGAACTTTTCGATTTAGGTGGCTCGCGACTCTATTTCAATACTTTTTCAATTATCAACTCAATGTATAATACCATTTCGATTGACCTTACGGGCTTTTCTCACGGCGCTTACAGCCTGATTTTATCACTTGACGGTAGAAAATTAAGGAAAGTCTTTGTCTTTTAATAGATGCCGGTTGCCACTATTCAAGCGTAAACATTGTGGTTTTGAAGAAATTTGTGCAAAAATAAAATTATTAAATTTTTCTTTATAGTAGAAAATTTCAAATATGAGGCTGTCTCAGAATTGAAATAATAGTGTTATTAATTAGAAATAGAGTTATAGATAAATGAATATTAAGTTAATTATAATAAAGATGGATTCTTAGCTTCGTTCTGAATGACACTTTCGAGACATACCCAGTATCAAGAAATGGAGAGTATTAATCCACCAGAATCCTGCTCAAAACTTATTCAACTCAGTAAAAATTAGCATTGATTTAAAATTATTCTTTGAATAT
>CAYLSY010000187.1:0-5615 GCA_964386275.1 uncultured Hyphomicrobiales bacterium | reverse complement strand
TTGCGGACTGAATTGATTTTTATCGGCAGTAGTTTTTGGAGAAATTGTTTGGACCGCAGCAGGTAGTTGCGTGTTTTTCGAAAGGGCTTGAGCCTTTGCGTTTTTATAATCATCTGTCAGGTCGGCCAAAGTGGTAATGCTATGTTCGGTGGCGCCAATTAAAAGGGTACGGCTGCCTGCTTTGACAAGATAAATGAATGAGCGTGGATGTATTTGCGAGCGAGACAGGACCTGAAGATTAGAACCGCCGGGCAAGCGTCCGCTTTTTTTAACAAGCCTTTTTACGACAAGCAAAACGACAATTAAACCTCCGACAAGCGCCAGCAGCGCTAAAAAAGTCTTAATTAATGTACCGTCCGGCATTTTAATCTCCGATATTAATGTAAAAAGTAAGAATTATCTCTTAATTGAACGCAACTATCTCTTGATTGAACGCAGTCTATCTGTTGGGTCAACCAAAGTAGTAATGCGGATACCGAAGTGCTTGTCGATGACGACGACTTCTCCTTCAGCGACTTTTTTCCCGTTGATAAGCACATCGACCGGCTCGGAAACAAGTTTGTCAAATTCGATAACCGAGCCTCTGCCCAAGCGTAAGATGTCGCGAATCAACATGTTAGTGCGGCCAAGTTCAATAGAAACCGGCAACTGCAAGTCGTATAACAGTTCAAGCTTAGGGTCGAGAGGCGAATAAATCGTGGAATCGCCGCCGAAATCCAAATCGGGAAATTTTGGTTGCTCAGCAGTTTGCTTGACTATTTCCGATTCGCTGCTTGAATCGGCATCTTGTTCCGCTGTCGCTAAACTGCCGCTATTAATAAGGGCATCTATTTCTTCTTGAGTCATCGACATTATATTTTCTCCTCGGGTTTGTAACTAATATCTTCGTCGACAAGGTCGTCTTCGACTAGCTGCCGGGTAATTCGAACAGCTTTTTTGCCGTCGACACTGCCGGGACGGGCAGCCAACTTTCTTTTCTTAGCAATAATCACTTCAAGCTCTTGTGTAATTTTCTTTTTTAATTTAATTACGTCACCAACTTGCAGTTCGAGCAGCTCCCTGACAGTAATTGCGGCTTTGCCGAGTTCAGCAATCACAGGCAGATAGGTCGTTGCCATCTGCTGTTTCATAATTTCCATGTTTTCCTTCATACGCCGAGGCGACGCCTTGACGACGCTCGTTGTAACCTGCTGACGGTTGAGCCTAGCCAGCACTTCTTCTAGAGCAAACGTAGGGAAACACAGGTTCATCAAATAAGTATGCACACCGACGTTGACATCGAACGACACAACAACTACAATTTCCGACGAAGGAGCGATTTGCACGAAATCCGCTTCCATTTCGAGCCGCTGATAAATGAAATTCAAATCAGCAATAGAGCGCCAAGCATTACGCAAATCCGACAGCGCATGCTCGACAACTCCTCGAACAACCGCTTGTTCTATTGGAGTAATAGTCCTTGCGCGGGCTTGGGTGTCTGCCGCGCCGCCAAGCAAACGCTCGACAATTGTCAATGCAAGCTGTGGGCTGATTTCCATAATTCCGCTGCCGTCGGTGCCTTCGATGTCGAAAACATACAGACAGCTTGGGTTGGATACCGATAGAATAAACTCGGAATAAAACAATTGGTCGACCGATGTAACAGTAATCGAAACAACTGTTTGCAGCTTTGAAACAAGGAAATAACCGAAAACTTCGGCAAAACTTTCATGGACAGTCTGAAGTGTGCGAACCTGATTCTTGGATATACGGTTCGGACGACGAAAATCGTAATTCGATACGTCGCCTTTCTTGAATTTCCCTCCGAGAAGCTCGTCCACATCAACAGTGCCGCTGGTCATTTCTGTCAGCAGGCTGTCTATTTCATGTTGCGATAATACGTCTGCCATGTTTTATTATTCTAAATTCAATTTATTCAAGTTTCGATTAATAAAATGTCCATTTAACCAAAATCTTTTTCAAGCTAACGCCTTCTTTCAGGAAAATTGGCTTCAAATCAGCCATCAGTCTTGCGCTGATTGTATCGCGGCTTATATTGTCCAACTCTTCTTTGGTATAGCCCGAAAACTTTTCGTTAATTTTGTATTTCATATCGGCAATCAAGCTCTTTCCGACCATTGTTTTATCGAATTCTTTCGATAGTTCCTTTACCAATTCTTCTTCCTTGGGCAAACAAGTGAAATTGATATCGATAAACACGCTCCTGTCCATACCTTTCGGCGTTGCGGCTATATTGGTTATTTCGTAGTTGATTAATTTCTTTTTGTCTTCCTCGGACAAATAATCCTCATCTTCGTCGCTTGTCTTGTGTTTATCCACTTGCTCGGTTTTATGCGAGTCCTCGGTTTCTGCAACTGTTTGAGGCGCTGGTGCAATCACAAATTTGAAAATTACGATAATCAAAATAACCTGAACTAATACAACTCCAAAGACTATGCCAATTATCATGGGCAGGCTTAATCCGGTGGATTTCTTTTTAGGTTTTTCAGGCTCTTGCTTTTCTTGAATATCGCCATCATCCGATTCTTTTTTCTTTGCCATGATTATAAACGCTAAAGGTTAATAAAAAAGTTAAGTAAATATATTATCGGCAAAAATAGTGAAAAATTGATTTTCTCATACCGAAACATACATGTTTTTATTAATAACGAAAATTGATTAGAGGTATTTTTGGCGAATAGTCGTCAAGTGTGGCTGTTAATATTAGCATTGAATTCAACTGGAAGTCGTTATTGTTGCATGTAATTCAGCAGCTTCAAGATGACAATGACGAGAATCGTCAACACTGCAAGTGAAATGGCGAGTTTGATAAACCTCTTGAATAATGCGCCAATAATAAGTAACACAAGCACACCGACTGCTATTTGTGCCCAAACAGGTAAATTTGCAAAAAAAAAGAATATATCGGCTAAAAGGAACGGCATAGAATTCAAAAAATGTATAATGCAAAAAAAAAAGAACGCTATTTGAGGTTCAATTTGAAAGTAATTATACCTTTCATTATTACGTTACCCGGAATTGGATTAAATTTCCACTTTCTAAGCGCTTCGATGCAAGCGCTTTCCAATCGCGGGTCGCTTTTTTCAATGGGCAAAACTCTGCTGACACTGCCATCGGGGGCAACATACAAAGCAAGTCTGATTGTGCCGGCATATTTAAGTCCCTGAGGCAATTTCGGTATTACTTTGTTGAGCAGCCTGCGGTTTCCGCCTCCACCCCATTCAATGTCGCCAAAACCTTCGCCAGCGCCGGTGCCAAAGCCTTTTTCGCCTAAACCGGTACCGTTATCAAAACCGTTCGAAGTGCCAACGTTTCGAGCGTCGCTACCGGAGCTTGAAGAGCTTGACGACGTTGATTTCAAAGAAGATACTGGACGAACATCGAAAGTAAGTTCATCAGTGTTGTCAATGATATTGCTCTGGTGGGTTTTGCCTTGACGTTGTGCGTCTTCGAGTTCTTGCGATGGAGCTTGTCCCTTGTGCGCTACGCCTTCCGCGGAAAGATTACCTTTGCTTTGTCCGGTTCCGTCGCCATTTCCGAAGTTTAGATTTTCGAACGGAATATTGACGAATCCTTCTTCGTTGAGTAATCGGTATTGAGGCGTTTCAACCTTCAGCCACGAAAGCATTAGTAAAAGAACAACGGTAACGCACAATGCAATAATGAACCCACGGAAGGTGTTATTGTCCCAATTGATTTGGAAAGTAATTTTTACTTCATCTCTGTAGGGTGTATACATTTTTTTTCGTCCAAAAAATCCAGCTAACGCACACGGTCAATGGTAACCTGCGGCAGACCTAACTTTAAAGCGGCGGAAGCAGCGTCCTGACGTGTTGAATAAGCTCCGAACCTCACCTTGTATACAACTACATTTCGCACAAGCTGAGTTTTGATGAAGGCGTTTGCAACATTCCTCTTTTCAAGCTTTTTCAGCCACGCTTCGGCTTCGGATTTCGATTGGCTCGAACATACTTCGACTGTATATAGGCCATGGTCATCGAAACGCAAATCCTGCTGACTTTGTAAATCTTTTGCCGCTTGTTTTTTAGACGATTTAGTATTTGTTTTAGCTTCTTTTTTTTCAACTTTTGCAATATTTTTTTTCTGTGGCTTTTCCAGTTTTGGTTTTACTTTAGCAGGAGGCGTTTCTTGCTTGTTTTTCATGGCAATATCACGCTTTGGCTTTTCTGCTTTCTTTATCTGAGGAGCTTGGGGTTTGGGCTTTTGTTTTGTTTCGGATTTAGCTGCGCTTTTATCCAAATCCTTTTGTTCATGCGATTCTTCGACGATAGGAGCTGGTTTAATCGTTTCAGTAGGTTGTGTTACTGGTTCTTTTAAAGCTGCCGCCTTGTCTTCAGTTGGAGTTTCAGCGGGCTTTTCGTTGACAACTTTAGTGGTATCGAGCGAATCGTCGCCAGACATGGTTAATTTGTCAATAAGCCCATACTCCGATACAAGATAATAGCCACCAAAGCCGATTGCCATTAAAATAGCTACAGAAGCCGCAATCCACAACGATTTCTTTCGTTTATTCGAGTGTTCTTTCTTTTCCTTTGGTACATTAAGTTTAGGAGGTTTTGGCGGTTTCTTTTCTTTTTTAGCACTTTGTTGGGCTTGTTCTGACATTGGCAGCTGGACGGGTTCATCAACATATTCTGGATTAGGAGTCGTTCGCGCTGCTACAATAGAAGGTGAAGAGGCATCGAGAGCCGATATATCTATGTATTCCGTTTCAGCTTTATCTTCGACCGGTAGAAATGATTTCAAACGTTCGTTTAATACAGCTTCATCAACGGGTTCGTCCACATTGGCAGCTTCTGAAACCGATTTAGCCTGAGAACGCAATAAATCTTGCGCCAGCAATTGTTTCAGGTCATCTCCGATATCAAGGAGTTCGTCGCTTTCGGGTTTGGCTACGGCGTTGAAATCTATGCTTTCCAAAATATCATCGGCTATTTGATTTGCCGGTGCATCATCTTGAATAATGTTTTCAGGCGAGATATCGGCAGGTTCGTCAATACTTATATCGATATTATCAGGAACAATATCAGCAGCCTCTTGAATCATATCCTCAGGAGCGCTAATATCGCCAGAAACGCTTATGTCGATTGCATCCGAAACATTATCCGAATCATTTATATCCTGCTGTTCGATAACGCTTTGTTCAGACGAGTCGTTATCAAAATTATCCCATACCGAAGCGACGTTTTCGTCGTTCGTTGTGTTTTTATTTGCGAAAAACTCGTCGATGCTGCTTAAATCAATTGCTTCTTCGGTGGCAACAGCATTATCGTTTACTTCAGTGTTTATTTCAGTCTGAGGTTCCGAGGCAGTATCCGCAATTACTTCGGCGATAGGCTCGTCTTCTGGTTCTTCGCCGAAATCGGGTAAAATGCCCGGATATTCGCCGTAAACCTCGACAAGGAACGACTCATCGTCGGAGGTATTCGGTTCGAATCCACCGATGATTTCTTCTTCTCGAAGCCTGTTTTCGTTTGCTGCCGGCACTTTTTTTTAATTAGAAATTAGAAATTAGGAATTAAAAATTAGAAATTAGAAATTTAATTGAATTTATTTACTTTAAGAAACTTCTGAAAAACTCAACAAATGTGTCA
>CAYLSY010000186.1:0-5632 GCA_964386275.1 uncultured Hyphomicrobiales bacterium | reverse complement strand
AAATTGATATGATATAAATTATTATGATATAAGAGATTATATATTTCATTTATTGAGTAATAATCTTGGCTTTATATTTGCTTGTAAAATTTTTGTAATATGAAATGCTGTTTTTAACTGAATCGATATGGTCTTATAAATACTAAATGCATGAAATGAAAACAATTATTCGAATATTTTGCTTGATTATTATTACCGTTGTGGCTATCGGTTGCGCTTCGTCCAAGAAAACAAATCCGGAACGATATAAACAGCAGCCGAAATCAGCGCCGGCAAAGACATATTCGCAAACGAGCCAAAGCAAAATCGGCGATTTCAGCGATACGACTGTAATTTATTTGAATCAATCGCCTATGGAAAAGAAAGCAGAATTTGTCGCGGCTGTCGAAGAGTTTAATGCAAAGAATTTTTCGAAAGCATGTCCAAAATTCAAGGAATTGCTTTCTGCCTTTCCAACAGGGGATTCGCTCAATTATGAGACGAGTTTTATGAATTGCGAATGTTTGCTCCAGGAGCAGTCGTTGAACGAAGCCGAAAAAGCTTTAAAGGTATTATTGGGCGATAAGCGTTTACCGAGCAGCGTCCGCGAACGCGTTTTGCTGCGCTTGGGGCATATTGCGTGCGCCAAGGATGAATTCAACGTTGCCAATGGATATTTTTCACGATTGGAAAAGGAATTTCCGAAATCGCCTTACCTTAAAATTGCAAATTGCAAATCGATTAAGAAATAGTCAGACATGCGGAAGCTATCGACATAGCTGCTTTTACCCCGTCGCCGGCGCTTATCGCTATTTGGCGGTATTTGCCGTTCGAAGCGTCGCCGATAATATAGAGTTTGCCTTCCATCGCCAATCTCTCCCTGCTATCAACAATTTCAGCAGATAAAAAGTCCAACGCCGGTTTTCTGCCGATTGCCCCGATTATGTAGTCAGCCTTGATGGTGAATTGTTTGCCACCGCTGCTGCACCCGGCTTCGATTTCGTTATCATGTTCACTCAATCGCTCAACCTGTGTGCCGCACAAGTAACTTATTGATTCAATAGAGTCGCATCTTGCGAAAAGCAGAGGCAGGCACTTGGTTTCCAAGCTCCTGTTAAGAATAGTTACCATATTGTTTTTACTTAAAGTCAGTGCGTAATCGAAAGCTGCATCGCCGGAGCCGACGATGATAAATCGTTTGCCAATCTGGTTTTTAATCTCAACGATTTCATAGAAAACACGTGATTTCAATTTATTTGGTATGCTAAAGGGCAGTCTTAGTGGCTCAGTGCCGCTTGCAACGACAAGGATTTCGGAAGAAAAAACGCCAGCTGTCGTTTTGATAATAAATTCTAAGTTCTGATAATCGGCAGAAATGACATTATCGAACAATATTTGAACATTCCAACGGCTGGCTTGCCGCTCAAGCAATTCGGCAAACTCAATACCAGAAATGCCGTCGGGGAATCCCGGGTAATTTTCAATGCAATTAGCGTTTCGGACGAGTCCGCCTATGGAGCTTCTTTCGATAACAAGCGGCTCGAAACCGCTGCGTTTAAGCTGGACTGCGGCGGAAATTCCGGCAACGCTTGCACCAATGATAATGATTCTTTTTTTAAATGACATGAGATTCTTAATATTTGTAAATCATTGGCTTATAGCAATTCGTTAAAGATAATTTTTGAAAAAAGAGCGCAAACGCAGCTATTTTTTATTAAATTACAAAAATAATTTATTCATACAATCAAATTGAAGAACAAATGAAAAGGCAAATTTATTTTTCGGGTTTTCTTAAACTTTTGGCTCTTGTTCAAGCATTTGCAGCGATGTTTATTCTTCAAGAAGCGCAGGCGCAAGTTGCAGCCGATTCTTCGCAGCAAACCACAAAAGGATTAACCCCAATACAGGAGCTTCAAAACGACATTAACGCTCTAATCGACAGTCCGGATTTTGCCTATGCGACAATCGGAATTGCAGTCCAGTCGCTCGAAACGGGGGATTATCTTTACCGCTTGAACGACATGAAGAATTTTGTGCCAGCATCAACCCAAAAACTACTTACAACTGCTGCCGCACTGGAATATCTCGGACCTGAGTTTCAATTTACTACTTCGCTCTATATCGACGGCACAATATCGAGAAGCGGCGAATTTACAGGCAATATAATTATTCGCGGCACAGGAGACCCGACCTTGTCGCCTGTTTTTGACGAGAATCCCATGGAAATATACGATTTAATGGCTTTGAAACTGGATTCGATGGGAATTAAAACCATCAAGGGCAACATCATTGGCGACGACAGCTTTTTCGACAACATATATTATCCTTCGGGATGGGCTTGGGACGATATGCTTTATCCGTATTCGGCTCAGGTGAACGCTCTTTCGGTATTCGACAATAAAATCGATATTATCATCAGTCAAGGCGAGCAGGTCGGCGATTTGGCGGTTATTAGGATGAAGCCAGAAAACTCCTATTTAACCTTAATCAACTCCGTTAAAACCGTTGCGGCGGAATTGCCGACATCGGTCGTGCCGGTTAAGCAGGCAAACAGCAATACTATCATTCTCGATGGGGATATTGCGCTCGATTCGCTCAAACAAGAGATTGTTGTTTCTGTTGCTATTGACAATCCAACTTTGTTCTTCCTGCATCTTTTCAAGCGTGCATTGGAGAAACGGAAAATATCGCACCGCGGAGCATTGCTCGACATCGACGATTGCAACGAAAAATTCCTTTATCCAAAGCTTATACTGGTCGAAGAGCATACCTCGGCGCCGCTCAAAGATATTCTGCCGGTAATCAACCGAAACAGCCATAATCTTGCCTGCGAAATGCTGCTCAAGGCAATCGGAAAGGAGACCACCGGCAAAGGCTCGTTTGCCAAAGGTATCGAGCAGGTGAAGAAATTTGCGCGGAAAAGCGGTATTTCTACGGACAACGTCATTTTTGTTGACGGTTCAGGTCTATCGCGGCTGAATCTTATTTCGCCGCGAAATCAAATCAATCTTTTATCTTCAATATTTCGTTCGGATTATAAAGATGTATTCATCAAATCGCTTGCCGTACCGGGCAAAAACGGCACGCTGAAGCGGCGAATGCTGAAATCGCTTGCCGAGAGCAACCTTTGGGCGAAAACCGGTTCGATGAACAATATCTCGTCGCTATGCGGCTATTTGCGCTCCCGAGACGGCGAATACTTTGCTTTTTCGATTATGATGATGAACTTTACCGTGCCGGACAGCCTCGTTCAAAACCTTCAGGACTTGATTTGCATGAGAATCGCCGGATTTACACGAAAGAGTAAATAACATGAGTCGCTACCAACAACAGGAAATCGAATATAAGGCTATTGATATTAAGCTGCTTCGTAGGCTGCTCGTTTTTTTAAAACCATACAAAAAGCAATTATTCTTTGCTACATTGCTTGCAATAGCGGCTTCTGCGCTTGCTCCGCTGCGTCCTTTTTTAACTAAGATTGCCATAGACGATTGCATTGCAACCGGCAATTCGAATAATCTTGCTTTTCTAATAGTCGTGATTTTTTTTGTTCTGCTCGTTAACGGGGCGATGAACTTTGCCTTGACATACTTACTGAGCTGGATTGGGCAGAAGACTTTATTGAGCATAAGGCTGAAGTTGTTTTCTCATATTCAATCGCTTTCAACCAGCTTTTTCGATAAGAACCCTGTCGGGAGGCTCGTTACGCGGGTTTCGAACGACGTCGAGGCGCTGAACGACTTGTTTTCATCGGGGCTGGTAATGAATGTTGCCGATATTTTGCTAATTTTCTGGATAATCGGCTTTATGTTCTATATCAATTCTACTTTGGCATTGATGACATTATTAGTTTTGCCGGTTTTACTTGTAGCGACCTTTATTTTCAAGAACCGCATCAGGGAATTGTTCCGTTTGGTCAGGCTTAAAGTTGCTCAGATGAATTCGTTTTTAAACGAGTTCATTTCGGGAATAGCCACAGTAAAGCTGTTCAATCAAGAGTTGCGCCAGAACGTGGTTTTCGAGGAAATTAACCATGGGCATCGCGATTTGATGATAAAAACAATCTTCAATTATGCCGTGTTTTTTCCAGTTATCGAAATGCTGAGCGCAATTACTTTGGCAATAATTATTTGGTACTCCGGCGCGAACATCCTATCGGAATTGATGACGGTCGGCGCTTTCATTGCATTCATCCAATATGCCGAAATGTTCTTTCGTCCGATTCGCGACTTGACGGAAAAATACACAACGATGCAAAGCGCTATGGCAGCTTCGGAGCGTATTTTCGGACTGCTCGACAGCGAGGAACTTCTGCCTTTAGCTAAAGAAGCATCAGCTTTGGAGCCGCTTTGCGAGTCAATTGAATTTCGCTCGGTTAATTTTTCTTACGAACCGGATAAACCGGTGCTGAAAAATGTCTCATTCAAAGTAAATAAAGGCGAAACTGTGGCAATAGTCGGCGCAACCGGCGCCGGAAAGACATCGATTATCAACTTGCTGTGCAGGTTTTATGAATTTTCAGACGGCGAAATACTAATCGACGGTAAAGACATACGGACAATAGCTCCTGAAACTCTTCGCAAACGAATTGCGCTTGTTATGCAGGACGTATTCTTGTTTTCGCGCACGATTTCGGATAATATTTCGCTCGGCAGCTCTGAAATATCGACGCAAGAAATTAAAAATGCAGCCGTAGCGCTTGGCGCCGACGAATTTATCTCTGCATTGCCCGATGGTTACGAGACAAAATTAACCGAGAGGGGCTCTACGCTTTCGACAGGACAGAGGCAATTGATTTCATTTTGCAGGGCATATGCAGCGTCGCCGGATATTTTAATACTTGACGAGGCAACTTCAAGCATAGATTCGGCTACGGAAGCGGTCATCGAGCGTTCGCTCGAAAAACTGCTCGAAAACAGGACGTCGATAATCATTGCCCATAGACTTTCTACTATCAAACGTGCTGACAGAATTATCGTGCTTCACCACGGGGAAATTAAGGAATCCGGAGCTCATGCAGAATTACTTGCAAAGAACGGCATATACGCCAAGCTTTACAAGCTTCAGTATTCGAAGTATAGAATATGAAGTATTGATTATAATGAGAGTAAATTGATGAAGAATATTTCAAAAACGGTCATCTTACTCTCGCTTGTCAGCTTGTTTACTGATATTTCAAGCGAGATGCTATATCCGGTTATGCCGCTATTTCTGACGAGTATAGGATTTGGAGCTTTATTCATCGGAATTTTGGAGGGAATTGCAGAAGCGACCGCTGGTTTCAGCAAAGGTTTTTTCGGCAGATTATCCGATAGCAGACAGCGTAGAGCGCCTTTTATTCAAGCCGGTTATACGCTTAGCGCATTTTCCAAGCCGATGATGGCGCTAATATTGAATCCGCTGTGGATATTGCTTTCCCGAACGCTCGACCGAACCGGAAAAGGACTTCGCACCGGAGCGCGCGATGCTTTGATTTCATCCGAATCCACAAAAGAAAATAAAGGCAGGGTTTTCGGATTCCACAGGGCGGCAGATACGCTCGGAGCGGCTATCGGGCCTGTGCTCGCATTAATCTATTTGCATTTTTATCCCGAAAATTATCGCGAATTGTTCTTTATCGCTTTCATTCCATCTGCAATCGGATTGATTTTTA
>CAYLSY010000185.1:0-5662 GCA_964386275.1 uncultured Hyphomicrobiales bacterium | reverse complement strand
ATAATTAAAGTTATTTCATTTTCCTTATAATAGAAAAACCTTCCGTTGAACGTTTCATCGGAAGGTTTTAATTTAAATTTTTATTTACTCTAGATTATCTAATCAAGAACAATTTCTTTGTCAGCGAATAGCCTCTCGCTTTCAGCGTATAGAAATATATTCCGTCGGCAAGTCCAGCAGAATTGAATTTAATGCCTGTTCGTCCGCTTTCGGCAATGCCGGAGTAGATGTGGCGCACAACTTCACCGAATGTATTGTATAGCGCAAGCTCGACCGGCGCGGCTTCCTTCAATACAAAGGTTATTTCGGTATCTTCACCGAAGGGATTGGGATGGTTTTGTTCAAGACTGATTTCAGCTTCAAGTTTATAATAATCTATATAAGTTGTGGTATCGGTCGTATCGATATGAGTTGTGTCTGTCGTGTCGACAGGTATGATTGAATCGCATTTTAAATAGAATATCTTACCCAGCATAATGGTATCGCACTTCAATACAGCGATAAGAGTATCAATCACTTTTGTAGCCGAAAAAGCCAATGGTTTAGCCAATATTGATATAATGTGGTTGCTATTTGCCGGAATGGTAAATGGTAAAGAAGGCACAGATAATTCGAAGTTTGGATTATTGTTTTTCAGATACAAGTCAAGAATTGACAAATCAATCTCACCTTCGTTTTTCAGAGTAAAATTTCGAATTATACTATCGCCTATAGTCATATTGCCGAATTCGACATCTTGCTTGATTGTGTTCAATATTTCCGGCACATAAGTATAAGTTTTTTCTTTAACCGTTCCGGATTTTGTTCTGCAACTAACCGTTGCGCTCGCCGACTGAAGATTATCTAATAATGACAATGAATAATCGCAGCTTTTCATGTCTTTTGAAAATGTATAAGAAAACGAATAATTTTTTAAATTACCTGATTTAATATTAATACTTGTAAATACAGCACAGCTTGAATCCGGCTCAATATCAACGGCAAAGATTTTCCCGTTAACCATGCCACATTCTTCTTCATCGTCAATTCTAATTGAATCGGGGCATTGTGAAGTATAGCTCATACCTGCAGGATAGCTATAAGTAAAGCCGGACGCTTGATAATCCATTGCTCCGTAAACATAAACACCAGCTTTAGCGCCTCCTTCGCATTCAATTTTATGTTCGCTTGCTGTAATTTTTATAACACAATACGAATATCCGCTCCCAGCTATATCATAAATCATCGAGCCATAATCGATGTAAATGTATCTATCATCAAGTTTAATCTTAGGTTTATCCGCAGTATTAAATGTCAAATAAAGCCAAGCATCAACTGAACTAACATAATTGAAATATGTATTACTAACCCATCTTTCAACAGGCAGAATATTGAGCATTGTCCCTTGACCAACACTTTGCGCTTCTAATGGACTATCCCCATTATCCTGTGCAATAATGGGAGCTTGAAGCGACGCAGTCCATGCTTTTGCATACTGGCACACAACAACAGGATGGTTAGATTTATATTCGGCTGCGGTTTCCATACTTGACAATTCGCAATACTGTCCGGCATTCAATGTAACGCTAATTTGTTTCCAAGTGCCGTCGGCACGTTTTTGGTAAACCAAAGTATTAGGTTGAGTAGCTACAAATCTAATAATATCTCCTCTATCATCAGGGATTACATCGAAAAAAGTTCTTTTCGTAAACTTAAACGGCGCCGTTACATAGCTGCATCCCAAAAGCTCCACAGGCAGCATCATTTCGAACATAGTCGCTCGCATATAATCTGCCTTTAAACTATAGAATGTTGAGCTTAAGAAGGGATATGCGCATTTTGTATGACCTGATATAACGGCAATTGGTTCAGTCGATTCGATGTAAGTTCCTGTTAAATCGGTACTTGGGCTGAAATTAAAATTTTGTTGGATTTTTGCTTCAATTAGATAAGTATCGCCTTTGTTCAAAGTAATAGTTTTGGTTTGTCCTGCTTCAACATCATAACTAGTTAATGCAGTTGGTTTGAACTTTACTTTAGTATTATTTTCAGTAGCAACTATTGTTATTGAACTTGTTGTGTGCCGAAATTCTCCGTCATAAAACTTGAAATAATCTTGATATAAATTCATTGTATAATACTTTATCCCCAATGCTTCTACAGGCAATATATTCATAGCATCGGTCGTCCACATGTAGCCGGTGATGAAATATGCAAGCACAGGCTCGTCAGAAATAAGATGAATTGCTTTTCGGGTATTTATTTCTTGGTCTTCGTTGTTCATCATTAAACCATGCGAAATCGGAATTTTTTTAATTTCGCCAGACGCCAAAGTATATGATTTCCTTGAGATAGAAATACCGTCGGCGCTTTCGATTGTAATAACAGATGTCTCGTTTCCAACTACCCATAACTCGTGCTCATTTATGCTACTATTACGTGTTGATTCGTTTGAACTAGCTTGGCTATGCGGCACGGCAAACCAAAAATCAGTGCCGCCGACTATTTCTTTCGTTTGCGATAATAACCGAAACGGAACAGATATTAGTAAAATGATTAGAACAATTAAAATAGAACAAAAAGATTTCATATTATACCCCACTTATAATATGGATTTGTAGTTTATGTAATAACTTTAAAAAATGTTAAAAGTTACAAAATAAATTCATTATTTTATTTTAACTAATTTATTCTTGTTTTTTTTCAAAAATCAATAATTATTATCAATACAACTGATGAAGCTGAATTTCAAGGAAATAATCTGAGAGATATTTTGCTCTTACTTAACAAAGTTCATTTCTTAATCAGACGAAATGAAGCTTTGACAAAACATATGAATGCTCATAAAATCAATGATAATGATATAATTTGATAGATAGAATAATAAAAAATTATTCTTCGATAACGATGAATGCCAAGGCATTTGTATCGGTATGTGAAAGCGAGACTTGAATTTTGTATTTGCCATATTTTTCGGCGAGTCCACCGAACAGCTGTATCTCGGGTTTGCCGGCTTCGTCATTGATTATACCTACTTCTTTAAGTTTGAAACCACTTGTGATACCTGTTCCAATGGCTTTGCTAAACGACTCCTTGGCAGCAAAGCGCACGGCATAGTGCAACTCTTTGTTTACTTTGAAAGATTCGCAATAATCGATTTCCGTAGGAGTAAAAATCCTATTAATAAACCTGTTGCCGTATTTTTCGAGCGACTGGGCTATTCTCGGAATTTCTATTATGTCTGTACCGATGCCAATTATCATGTCTTGAATTTAAATGACCAATGGAAAAGAATAAATGTATTCTTAATTTTATGTATAATCTTAATTAAGATGCCGCGAATAATTACTTCATTGCATTCGGGATTACGCTTTCATAAATTTTACGAATATCCGAAATTTTCGCTTTGATGGAGTTGTTAATCGAGATTTCGCCTGCGATAGTAACGCCGATTTTTCTGAATTCCACACAATTTGCCTTCAATATCGCCTCGACAGCATCCTGATTATTACCCGAAACGCTGACTATTATTCGCGAATGGCTTTCGCCGAAGAGCGCTTCCTTGGATTTGCTGTGTAACTCAATATAAGCTCCAATATTTCCATCGCTGAACAGCGCTTTTTCGGCAATGCAGACAGCTATACCGCCTTCGCTCACGTCATGCGCCGAACTGAGCAACCGTTTGTCGCAGAGTTCTAAAACTGCCTTTTGCAGCCTTTTTTCTTCTTCGATGTCGATTTCTGGAGCTTCGCCGCTAAGGATACCGAAAACGAGTTTCATATACTCCGAGCCGCCGATTTCTTCGCGTTCATTGCCGAGCAGATAGATTGAATCGCCGGTTTTCTTGAATCCTGCGCTGACTACTTTCGTCAAATCGTCGATAATGCCGAGCATACCGATTGTCGTTGTCGGATTAATAGCCCGCTGGCGGGATTCGTTGTGGAAGCTGACGTTACCTCCTGTAACCGGCGTATCGAGCGCACGGCAGGCATCGCCCATGCCGCGAATGGCTTCGACAAAGGTCCAATATACCTCTGGGTCGTATGGGTTGCCGAAATTGAGACAATTGGTGATAGCAACCGGAGTCGCTCCGGTGCAAACGACGTTTCGAGCGGCTTCAGCTACCGCAGCAACAGCTCCGGCATAAGGATTGAGGAACAAGAATTTGCTGTTGCAGTCGGTGCAAACGGCAACAGCTTTTCCCGGGAGTTCTTTCAATCGGACAACAGCCGCATCGCCTGTAATTCTTACGGTATTGGTGCAAACCTGCGAGTCATATTGCTCGAAAACCCAGCGTTTCGAGGCAATATTAGGCGACGAAAGCAGCATTTCAAATACTTGCATATCCGACATATCGGTTTTCAATTGGGTTGTATCAAAATGGCGAGTCGCCATCAAGTATTCCGGCTCTTTTGTTTCGCGAACATATTGAGGTGCGCCGCCTCCCAATACTAAGTCGTCAGCAGGCAAATCGCACACTTTTTTGCCGTTTCGGAAAATGTGAATGCGGTCTTCATCAATCACTTCGCCTATTTGCTTTATAGTTACATCCCATTTATTGCAAATCTTTAGCGCAACATCCTCTTTGCCTTTTTCAATAACAAACAGCATTCGCTCTTGCGATTCCGAGAGCATGATTTCGTAAGCGCTCATATCCTTTTCGCGCAGAGGAGTCTTGTCTAAATCGATGAGCATGCCGCATTTGCCACGGGCGCTCATCTCGGATGTTGAGCAGGCTATACCTGCGGCTCCCATATCTTGCACTCCGACGACGCAACCCGATTGAATCAGCTCCAAAGTTGCTTCGAGCAGAACTTTTTCGGCAAATGGGTCGCCGACTTGCACCGTTGGGCGCATGTCTTCGGTTTTCTCGTCGAACTCTCGCGAAGCAAGTAGCGAAGCGCCATGAATACCATCGCGACCGGTCGAACTGCCGACGATAAATACGGGATTGCCTGCGCCTTTGGCGGTTGCTGTTGCGGTTTGCTTAGTATCGACGATGCCTACAGCCATGGCATTGACCAAAGGGTTATCGAAATAGCAGTCTTCGAAATAAACTTCGCCGCCGACTGTCGGCACTCCGAAGCAATTGCCGTAATGTCCGATGCCTTGGACAACACCTCGCAATAAGTATTTCGTGCGGGTATTATCCAGCTCGCCAAAACGCAGCGAATTTAAAGCCGCGATTGGACGAGCGCCCATCGAGAATATGTCCCTTAAAATACCTCCTACGCCGGTTGCGGCGCCTTGGAACGGCTCGATAGCCGATGGATGGTTGTGGCTTTCGATTTTGAAGCATATTGCATAGCCTCCGCCGATATCGACCAATCCGGCATTTTCCTCGCCGGCTTCGACCAACAAACGGCTGCCGCTGCGGGGCAATGTCTTCAGTTGTAGGATTGAATTTTTATAAGAGCAATGCTCGCTCCACATTACGCCGAAAACGCCAAGTTCAGTGTAAGTTGGCGTTCTGCCGAGGATTTGCAATATCTTGTTGTATTCCTCTTCGGTCAATCCGACATCAATTGCGGTCTGCAAATTGACTTCGATTTCAGAGTATAATTTCGGGCATTCGTCCATTGATTTCTTCTATTCAATAAAAAAAAATATTTCCGATAACAAAAATACGGTTTTTTCGTAAATGAGTTTTGATTTCTTTTTCAAAACAAATATGAAAAATGTA
>CAYLSY010000184.1:0-5678 GCA_964386275.1 uncultured Hyphomicrobiales bacterium | reverse complement strand
TCAGCAAGTATCGTTTCCATTAGGCTGTATGGTAGTCGTAACCGGCGTTTCCGGCTCGGGGAAAAGCACTCTGATACACAATATTTTGTACGAAGGCACCAAACGGGCGCTTTCGGGCCTCGATAAAAAAGCTGGTTTATTCGATACAATTTCCGGTATTGAGCATATAAAATCCATCGAAATGGTTGACCAATCCTCAATCGGCAAATCGTCGCGCTCGACGCCGGTTACTTACACCAAGGCGTTCGATTTAATTCGCGAACTTTTCGCTTCTACTCAAGCGGCGCGTCAATTTGGCTATAAACCCGGCTATTTCTCGTTCAATGTGCCGGGAGGACGCTGCGAAACTTGCGAAGGCGAAGGCAAAGTAACAGTCGATATGCAGTTTCTGCCGGATGTCCACCTTGAATGCGAAGCCTGCAAAGGCACTCGTTACAAAAAAGAAGCCCGCTCGATTCTGTTTCACGGCAAATCAATAGTCGATGTTCTAAAAATGACTGTAGACGAGGCTTTGGAGTTCTTTCAAAATGAAACACGCGTTGCAAAAAAGCTGCAAATACTTCAAGATGTTGGGCTGGGCTATCTTTGCCTTGGTCAGCCATCGACAATGCTTTCAGGCGGCGAATCTCAGCGAATAAAACTAGCGACGCATTTGGAAACCAATGGCGGCAGCGATACTCTCTTTATTTTCGACGAACCGACAACAGGACTGCATTTGGACGACATTTCCAAACTTATCTACTGTTTTCGCAGGTTAATTCAAAAAGGAAATTCTGTCATTATTATTGAACATAATTTGAATATTATCGCTTCTGCTGACTGGTTAATTGATTTGGGTCCCGAAGGCGGTAATGCCGGCGGCGAAATCGTTGCCGTCGGAACTCCGGAAGATGTTATGAAGTGCGAAAAATCCTATACAGGAGCGGCGCTGAAGGATTTTTTCAAAAGAAATAAGAATCATGGTTGATTTTACTGGAAAAACATTATTATAAAAATATTATAAAAATATTATAAAAATGTGTTATCGTTTTCCATTATAGAGAAAAATGAAATAATGATAAAATATGCATGTTGTTTTATTAATTCATAATGTTGCGACTTAATTAAGTGGCAAACTCCAGCTACTTCTCACGTTCTTCCCATTTGATGTTTTTTCGGCGAAATACGAATGAAATCGGCACACCTTCGAAATCGAAATTTTCGCGGAAAACGCGCTCCATATAACGTTTATAGGCATCGGGTATAAGCTGGGGATGATTGGCAAAAAATGCAAAAACCGGCGGTTCGGTCTTGACTTGTGTTATGTAATTGATTCGTAAATCGCGTCCTCGAATCGACGGCGGCGGTGTTTTGTCGAGTATGGGAATAATCGTGTCGTTGAGTTTCGAAGTAGAAATACGGGTTGAGCGTTTTTCCTGAATTTTCAGCGCCAGCTCTGGTATACGAGTAATACGCTGCTTCGTCAGTGCAGAAATATATACAATCGGCAAGTAAGAATAAGAAGGCAGCGCTTCGAGTATTTTTTCAGAAAATTTTGCGGCAGTATTGCTGTCTTTTTCCAACAAATCCCACTTGTTAACAGCCAAAATCATACCTTTGCGGGCTGCGTCGATTTGATTAAGGATTTTTTTGTCCATATCCTCCAAGCCGAGTGAAGCATCGATAACCACAACGGCAACGTCGCAGCGCTCAATTGCTCGCGAAGTTCGAATAACGCTGAACAGTTCTATGTTTTCCTTGATTCGCCCTTTTTTCCTCAAACCAGCGGTATCAATCAAAACAATTTCTTGGTCGTAATAGCGGATGATGCTGTCGATTGCGTCGCGGGTAGTGCCGGGAATATCGGTAACGATAGAGCGGTTTTTACCGAGTAAAGCGTTTGTTATGCTCGATTTTCCGACATTCGGCTGGCCGACTATTGCTATTTTCAATCGATTGTCTTCTTCTTCCGAATTGCTTGGAGCCAAAAACGAAGCAATATAATCGAGGAAATCGCCGGTTGAGCGACCGTTCAGCGCAGAAACCGCAAACGGCTCACCCAAACCCAAACGGTGAAATTCGTAGGAATTCATGTCTTGCTCGAAGTTGTCGCACTTATTGACAACAAGCGCCACAGGCTTATTTGAAGTACGCAGAATTGTCGCAATATCCTCGTCAAAAGGGGTTACGCCGTCGCGGCCATCGCAAACGAAAACGACTGCGTCAGCTTCCTCGATGGCAATAAACGCCTGCTCGCGTATTGCGCGCTCTATAGTGTCTTCGGAGCCGGGGATGAAACCTCCGGTGTCAATTATGGCAAATTTTTTTCCATTCCAGTCGGTTTCGCCGTAGATTCTGTCGCGTGTAACTCCGGGAACTGCTTCGACAATAGCTTTTTTAACACCGGTCAATCTATTGAATAGCGTCGATTTACCTACGTTGGGGCGTCCGACGATTGCTACTATATTCATATTATCCTTTCGATTATTCTGTGGCTTCGGCAAGCTGGCTGCGGTAAAGCTCTATTTGCAGCTTGTATTCTGTTAATTTGGATTCAGCCTGCTTTGTTTTGTATTCCAAATCTTCGATTTCGCTCCGCAAGATGTTCATTTCGTCGTAAGTTGTTTGTTTTTCTTGCTCGGTTTTAAAAATAAAATCTTTTATGAAATCGCTGTTCCGGCGCTGCTTTTTGCTAAAAAAAGTATTGAAAACTATAGCTCCAAGCGCAATTGCAGATATCGTAGTCAATGCAAAAAGAATATTTTTGATTATCTGCGTATTATCGGCTGCCATCGAACCAAATAATGAATCAACATTTAACGCAAACAGAAGTAATACAGCCGTAGCAGCGAATAAAGCCGCCGCTGGCAGATATTTCTTTTGTCGATTTTGCTCAGCCAATTGCCGGCGAAGATTAAGCAAACGGTTTTCGCAGTCAATGTAATCATTTTGCAACGATTGAAACGATAATTCTTTCGAGCTGATTTTTTTCTTCTGCCAATTAATTTCTTCTCGGAGCAACTCGGAGTCTTTTTCCTGCTTCAATAAATTTTCACGAACATCAACAAAGAAGCTGTCGGCAAGGGCTTGCGCTTTTTCCAATTTTTCGTCGAAATCGAAGCGGTCGAGCAATTTGTTATACTCCATCAAAACATCGGCGTATTCCTTTTTCAACTTCGATGTGGCTTTATTATTTATGAATAGCGATGGATTGCGCTTTACAAGCTCGATTGCTAATTCCGGTTCATCTGAAAAGAAGCGTGGCAAAGTTGCGTCTATATTGAAATATGGCAGGAAAGCGATTTGGCGCAAGATTTCAATTTCCTTTGGCTCGAAAGCAGAAAAGACAGTCGAAATCTTCTTATAGGTAACTGATATACTATTCAAGGCATTTTCGATTGCAGGTGATTCAGTCCTAGTCGAACGTTTAATGGATAGCTTCACCGGCTCAATCACACGCAAACGACCGCTATCCTGAAATTCGCAAAGTTCGGTCGAATTACTTAAATAATAATAAGCATTGACTCCGTTACCGCGAATTTGAGGGAAACACTCCAAGCCGCTTGCGTCGAAGTCGTCGAGGAAGGCGGCGCATCGAATCCAAGTTTTCTGGTCTTCGGTTTTATTTCTCATTATGCGCTCAGAAGCGAGCTGAGCTAATTTTGATAATTCATACTCTTCGAGCCCTAAACGATAGGCTTCGAGCCATAGTTCAATCAAATAAGGAATTCCGTGGGTAATGCCGAGCATTGAATCTATCAAGGTTTCGGGGTTCATCCTGTTTTCTTCGAGTATTTCACTTAATTCCTCTTTGGATGCAGGTTTTAATGTTATGGAATGTATATGCTCGGAAAATTGTTGCCATTGCTCATTACAAGTAGAAATATCCAATTTTTCACGGCTGGCGAGTATGAATCGGAAATCGAAGAATTCATTTATTTTTACTTCGGAATTGACTGATGAAATCTCATAAGAGATGAAATCGCCAAAAGTCTTTAGTTTGAAATACGGCACGAGATAATCGAAGAGGAAACCGAATATTGAAGCTGCAACATGTTCGAAATTGTCGATGACAAAGACGATACGTTTGCGCTTGATTTTCCCGTTTTCATCTAAAATATCTTCCGACCCTTGCGGAAATGCGATATTGAACAAATCGACGATTAATGATTCGACGGCCACGGCTTCTGATTGCAATAAAATTCTGCGTTCGCTTTTCTTGGCAAACAGAGTATCGAATTTTGTAAGTATTTCTTGCTCTTCCTCGCTCGAACAGAACAAATCGCTCCGGCTATCGCTTTTCGGGAAAAATCCAAGATTTGAGCGTTTTCTGAATAACTTGAAAAGTTCCGGGTCGCAATGCTGAATATAAGCCGTTAGTTCGTCGAATTTTTGTTTGTTAAATTTCGTTTCTTGAAAAAACTCGGCAGTATTGTCACTTTCAGTTGCAGTCTGAATGAAATTGATGGATGACATTAGTTGAAATATCGATTGGCTGCAACTTTGAGCATCGAACGACAAGACGGCGTCGGCAAGATAGTCACCGGAGATTCTTTGAATAGCTTTTTCAACAAAATACGTTTTACCAATACCGAAAAGACCTGATACAATAAATCCCCACTTTTCTTGCATATCGTCGGAGAAAAATGAGATTTTATTACAAAGATTATTCAACTCAAATTCGTGGCTCGGCAGCATCAACATCGCGGCTTCTGCCGCTATTAATGAATAAACAGTGATTGTGAATTAAATGAAAAACTGGCTATTGAATAATTTAGCATTAGACAAAACGATTTAGCGCGTTCGATGATAAAAATGAATTAAAGTATTACCATTTAAGAATATTCAAATCATGTATAAGCACTGTTTCTTTCTTGCGAAAGAACGCAAGAATGATGGCTAAACCAACTGCCGCTTCTGCTGCTGCAACAGACATAACAAAAAATACAAATATTTGACCAGCTGGATTGCCCAAATATGCCGAAAAAGCGACTAAAGTCAGATTCACTGCATTCAACATCATCTCGATAGACATGAAGACAATAATGGCATTACGGCGAATCAAAGCTCCGGCGCATCCTATTGTAAATAGAACTCCAGATAAAATCAAATAATACTCCAATGGCACAATTTCTAAATTCATATTTATAAGGGCATTATTGTTAAAAAAATCAACCTTTGGGTTCTTCAAGTTTTCTTTTGGCAAGCACAACTGCGCCAATGATTGAGGCTGTTAATAGTACCGCGATTGAAATCACCGGAAGTATATAATTTGTATAAAGTTCCGCCCCAAGCGACTCGACCGTCCCTTGAGCAAATACGTTGTCGCTTAGCTGTGTTTTTCCACTCGAAAATAGCAGAAACAGAACGACCACTTGAACTAAAAATACTGCAGATAGTAGTATAGCAATAGAATGTCTGAATTTAAAGTATATATATTTTGCTCTTTCGGTAAGATTCAGCAGCATTATTACAAATATAAAAAGAACCATTATAGCGCCGGCATATACCATAACTTGAACAACAGCAAGAAACTGAGCGGATAACGTCAGATACAACCCGGCAAGCATAAAGAAATGAAAGACTAAACCAAGGGCAGAAGCTACCGGACTTTTATGCGAGATTACAAATATCCCGCTTCCAATAGCAAAAATTGCTAAAACTCCGAATAAAAAAAACTGAAGACTCACGTTATTCTT
>CAYLSY010000183.1:0-5681 GCA_964386275.1 uncultured Hyphomicrobiales bacterium | reverse complement strand
CTCTTATATCATAATCTTTTATATCATAACAATTTATATCATTACAATCAAGGTATTACTGTCATTCTTCACTAAGCTAAAAATGACGGAAACATCATTTAACAAAAGAATTCAGAAATCTCAATGAATAAATGCAACTTGGTGTTTTTTGGAAAAAAAGTGGTAACAGAAATACTTAATACTTATAATTCGAAATATACCAGTAATTATCAATTCTAACTGTGGAAAAAGTGATGATGCGGATATAATCGAACTCCACATTGAGCCTTAGGGAATCGTTATTTACCGTATCAGCATTTATTGCCGTAACTTGTTTTTGTTCAAGTAATCGGCGTAGCATTTTCATTTCTTCGAACTTATCGTATTTTTCCGAGCCTGTCATCTTTGCGCCGTCTGGTTTGGCAACGATTTGCAATGCGCCTGAAATATTATTGCTGTCGAGTTCACTCTTAAATAGCAAGAAAGCTCCGACCGCAGTATTTTGAGTCGGTAGTTCTTGTTTTTTTGCAGGAGTTTTGGAATTTATTGTAATTATCTCGCAAGAACTTGCAACCAGCGAGCATATTATTAGGATAATCGTGTTTTTCATCTCAGTAAAAAATCTATAGTCATTTCAAGAGCTTTTTGCAATGGTTTGCTGCTCTCAATTCTCTCATCTGTAATATTAAAAATATGATTTGCTTTTTCAATTACCTCAAATTCAACAAAACTCGATGCGTTCGCAAGCAATTCTTTTATTTCATTTAATTTAACCGCCAAATCCTGCTGTCCGTGTATAAACAATGCAGGTATAGTAAGCCCTTCGATTATTCCTTTCAAGCTCCTATCGTATTGATTTGTAATCAAATCCTGACGATAAGAATAGTTTATTCTAAGTTGTGAACCATAGCCGCTATCATAAGATATCCAGCCTTGTTCTTTCCAAACCGAATTCAATCGCTGGCTTGTCCTATCGAATTTGTCTATTGACGCCCAAAGAGTAAGTTTATTGATTTTTATGCTGCTTTCGTCGTCGGAGTTCAATTTGTTAGCCGCCAGAACCGATACTCCCGCTCCCCGCGAATGTCCCCACAATAATATTTCGCCATTAAACTTGCTACGTATTGTATTGAAGTTGACTGAATCGGCAGAAACAAATGCTTTAATCAAAAAAATCAAATCATTAATTTCAGTCGTAACTGTATTCTCGGCAAACAGTTCGGCAGCAGGGAAACCTTCCACTCCGCTACGCCTGCCGGAGCAAGAAAAGTTGAATTTGATAACAATTGCTCCAGCTTTGGCTAACTCGCCGGCGACATATGGCAGAAAACCCCAATCCTTGGAACCCCTGAAACCATGCGACATAACGAGCAATGGGAAATTACCTTCGCCGAGGGGGCATATAACATCGATTTCTATCGGTTTGCCTGTTTCCCGCTCCAACACTATTGTTCTAACTGATGTTTGCAGCTTTTTTCTATTCTGTTTTTTTAAAAATATATTATGCAATTTAAGAAAATGATAGATTATGTTTTCCACATTAAGATTATTTTTAGTAAATTGCTATTTATTTCAATTTTATATAATATCATTTGTTTTGGAGTATTTTTTATGGCAGGCAAGTCGTATAATCATGTATCTTTAATTGGTAATTTGGGCAAAGACCCGGAAATGAGAACCACTCCCACGGGACATTCCGTTTGCTCATTTTCGTTGGCAACTTCTGAACGTTTCAAAGGTCAAAACGGCGAATGGCAGGAACATACCGATTGGCATAATATCGTATTATGGGATAAATTGGGCGAAATCGCCAATCAATACTTAAAAAAAGGCAAAAGAGTATTTATTGAAGGTAAAATTAGATATAGAAGCTATGAAAAAGATGGAATAACTCGTTATGTTACTGATATAATCGGCACAAATATGGTTATGCTCGACGGCGGACGCGAGCAAGGCGAATACTCGCAAGACCGTCCGGCTCGCGACACTGGCAACGGTTATTCTTCAATCGAGTCACATTTGCCGCCGGAAATTAATGCAATCGATGACGAAGTTCCATTTTAATAGATAGATAATTAATTCAATTTTTTCACTTTTTTTAAGGTTCCAATATGAAAAAAATTCTCTTACTCATAATTGCAGTATCATTTATCGGCTTTATCGGCTGCGGCGAAAAAGCCCAAGAACTGAAAGATACTGCCGATGCCATGAAAACAATACAAGAAGCAGCTTCCAATATGGAAGAAACCCAAAACGCTGCCGAAGCTTATCGCGCCGAGCGCAAAAAACGCGGCGACACTCTTGCCATGGCTTATACCAAACTCCAAGAATTTCTGCCGGCTTCCATCGCTGGTTATGAGCGACAAGAACCCGAAGGCGAATCAATGAATATGGGCGAAGTGTCGTTTTCTCAAGCATCCGTCCGCTTCGTAAAGAAAGCTGCCGACGGCTCGGAAAACTATGTCAATGTTCACATTTATGATTATAATCAAACATATAACCTGTATGCGGGGATTATTGCATTCTGGAAAGCTGGCTACCAGAAAGAAGATGCCAATAGCTTCGAAAAAACTTTTGACCCAGGAATCAAAAATGCTGGCGCTTTCGAAGTGTTCTATAAAAAGAACAAAGAAGCCAAAGTTACTTACGCTTTGGGTTTTCGTTTCATAGTCGAAGTTGAGGCTAACAACCAACCCGGTACCGATTTCGTGAAAAGCGTTGTCCAATCAATGAAAATAAAAGAAATGTCCGAAATGTAATTGCGTTTTTTGCTAAGTGTGGGGGGTAACACTTACATTAACGTATTTGCATATAAAACAAACGGACTTCGCCCTAACAGCGAAGTCCGTTTGTTTTTTTTTGAAGAATAATAATTCTTGAATTATTTTTCGGGATATAGTATAAATTTAATCAATCTGTCGTTGTTCAGATATTTCTTGGCTGCGTCCTTAATATCGTTGGGTTTGAGCTTCTCGATTAATTCTTCGTATTTGAGGAAATCAAGGAAATTTTCGCCATTCTTGTAATATGCGACAAGGCTGCCAAGCCAATAATTGTTTTCTTTAAGGCTCTTTTCGCGTTCGCGGCGCAGAATTTCTTTGACTTTTATCATATAATCATCTTTGGGCGCATTCTTGCGGGCATTGTCAAGGACTTCCATTACACTATTAATCAATTCATCGACTCTGTCGGGTGAGCATCCGAAACCGATGTTTACGGAGTATTCTCCGACAGGAATTTTTTTCATTCTTGCAAAAGCGTATATGCCATAAGTACCGCTTTTGTCTTCGCGAATGGCTTCGCGGAGTTGAATATCAAGCACTTCCATCAAAGCGTTGAGTTTGAAGCGATTTTCCCTTGTATAATCGAAATCGCCAGTAAACGACAGACGGACGGTGCTTTTCGGTTCGATGCCTTTTTTAATTTCTTTAGTAATTTTTGTTTTTGGAACGCGTTCACCTCTATCAATCCATTTTTCTTTTGAATTCTTTGCTCTTAGGCTGGCTATATATTTTTCGACCAAAGGTTTAATGCTGTCGGGAGTAAAGCTACCAACGATGAAAAAGGTGAAGTCGCCTGCGTCGGCGAAGCGTTTCTTATAGAAACTATACGCCGAATCCAAGCGAATGGATTTAACCATTTCTTCGTTCAAAGGTTTGGCTCGGAAGTGCCAGCTCGACATAACTGATTGAACAGTATCATAAAACGCTTGGTCTGGGTTGTCTTTCGAACTTTGCACTTGAGTCATTAAGTTTTCAATGTAAGCGGCAAAGGCTTCTTTATCTTTTCCGGGTTCGGCAAAATAGAGGTGTAGCAATTGCATTTCGGTTTCGAGGTCTTCGGGCGAGCATCCGCCGGAAAGTCCTTCGAATTCGTCTGTAATATAGGGAGATAAGCGGACGATTTTGCCGGAAAGCATCTTTTCGAGCTGAGTAGAGTTAAATTCAGAAATTCCGCTTTCGTTGATGATTGAAGCGGCGTTGGAAGCGCTCATATAGTTATTGTCGCCGGTCATAGATGTTCCGCCCGGGCTTATGGCTTCGATAAGGATTTCATCGTTTTTGAAATCGGTCGGTTTCAGGTAAACGGTTGCGCCGTTCGAAAGTTTCCATTCGGTAACGCCAAGTTCTTTGATTGTTTTTTCAGATGTTACTGTGCCGGGTTCTACCAAGCGGTTGAAAATCGGTTTATCGCTAACTTCGTCTTTGTAAGGTTCAAGTTTCTTTTTGCTAATATCGTTGAATGCGGTTAGTAATTGGTTTTCGGTAGGAATCACGGCAGTTTCGCTTGCTTTGCAGCTAAGAACAATGACGGAATTGTTAATATTGATGTAGTTCCTTACATATTCGTTAATTTCATCGAGTTTAATTTCGGGTAGGAATTTTTTGTAAAGTTCCAATTCGACTTCTATGCCGGGATAAGATTCATTATCGATGAAATGCCTTTGAAGTTCTCCTGCATAGGCGTTTGTTGGAGTTTTGTCTTTTTCCTTTACTGATTTTTCCATTGAACGCTGTATATCTATTTTATTTCTATCGAGTTCTGTTTGAGTAAAGCCGTTTTGAATGACGCGGAAGAACTCAGTTACAAGGGCATTGTATCCTTTCATAATACTATCGGGATTGACGATAGCAACACCTATCATTACTCGGACATCACCGATGAATTCGCCTTCCTGAGCCAATGAATATAAAAACGGAGGCGATGATTTCTTGGTTAATTCTTGAAGTCTATTTGAAAGCATCATCGAGAACAACTGGTCAATAATGCCTTGTCGGTAATCTGCAAAAGTGCCGCGTTCGCGCATTTTTTTCTTAAAATATAGCTGCATTGCAGTATAAGATGCCTCTTTGTCGGAAGCGATTGTAACAAGTGGTTTTCCTGCTTCGGGAATTGAGAACTGCTCGCGTTTTCTGGGATTTGCCGGGTTAGTGAGAACTGAGAAAAATTGTTTCACTTTTGCTTCAATATCTTCTTTTTTGAAATCGCCAACGCATATGACAGCCATGAGTTCCGGGCGATACCATTCTTTGTAGAAGCGTTTCAAGGTTTCGTAGTTAGCGCGAAGTATAACGTTGGTATCGCCAATCGGGAGACGTTTTGCATACTTCGAATTATAGAGAATTATTGGTAATTGTTTATTCATCATCCGGTCTTCGGCGCCTTTGCCCAAGCGCCATTCTTCCATGATTACGCCGCGTTCCTTATCGATTTCTTCGCTTTCGAAAGATGCGTTCATAGCCCAATCTTGTAGAACCTGGAAACCGTTGTCAAGCAATCCTTCTTTATCCATCGGTATTTCAAGGTAATAGACCGTTTCGTCGAAGCCGGTATATGCGTTCAAATCCGCTCCGAAGCGCATACCGGTTTTTTCCAAAAAATCTATTAATGCTGATTTCGGAAAATTCTTTGTTCCGTTGAACATCATGTGTTCGCAAAAGTGCGCAAGACCTTGCTGGTCGTCGTCTTCGAGCACCGAGCCAGCTTTTACGACTAATCTAAGTTCAGCACGGTTTTCTGGCTTTTTATTTTCCTTAATGTAATAGGTTAGACCGTTGCTTAACTTGCCGTAAATGACCGATGGGTCATTCTTAATCATTTCGTTAAGGCTTTTATACTCAACTTTGGGCTGAGCATCGAGCGAAATAAATGCGAAAATGCCGAGAATACATGTCAGCATTATTTTTAAATAGTATTTCATA
>CAYLSY010000182.1:0-5686 GCA_964386275.1 uncultured Hyphomicrobiales bacterium | reverse complement strand
AATCCCCCTACCCCCTTTTTCAAAGGGGGAAAAAGAAATTTCTTGATAAGTCATCTATAATCAAACCACTAGAAACAACGCGTTCTGTCTATTGAGTAATTTAGGTTAATTATTTGTGCAGTTTACCAGAATGCGTTGGCGCATTTAATATAAAAAAAAAGTCCAGCGTTTAATTGAATAAATGCCGGACTTTGTTGTATAAGCAATATTTAGAATATATATTTTATAGAATATATTTCATTATTTTATCTTACAATCCTGAACGGGAAGCCGTCCGAACCTTTTTGGGTTCTTACAACCAAGAAATATGAACCGGTTGACAAGTTCTTCATGTCGATAGAAAACGAATGCCTTCCTTCGCCGGCGTTTTCGATAGAACGTCTAATAGCTATAGCGCCATTCATGTCTGTAATATAAAATTCTATGCTACTGTGTAAATCAGAATCAATGCTATATTCAATTTCGGCTATTTCATCCACTGGATTAGGCGATATTGAAAGAATGCTGATACCGCTCTCGGCAACATAATCATTAACTCCGCTTGGAATGCATGTATCGATAACAAACGGCGAAGTCAATTGGTCGAGAATTACCGTTTGGTCATCTTTTAATACTGCTTTTAGCAGATATTGAGTAGGATTTGTTACAGATGGCAGCGTCCATTGATAAAGACCGGGAGTTGCATCGATATTTGTTACTTTCACCTTTGACCATTTTTCTCCGTTATCTGAGGAATAATATAAGTATATATTATTCAAATAGTCCGATTCCCAAGTTATATTGCATGGAGCCGTCGAGCAAAGCGTATCACCGGGTCTCGGATATGTAAAGTGAAGAGTTTCCTCGCCAATACCGAATAAAGAACTAATTGTAACGATAGAGTTGTCTTCAGCATCAGATATTTTTATAAGGCAATTGTCGCTTGGAACAGTTGTAGCGTTTTTCATATTGTAATAATATGCTAAATAATTTGTAGCAATAGTATTCCATGAGGTTCCGCCGTCGCTTGAAAAATAAATATTAAATTTTTTACTATAGTTAGATGTCCAAGTAACATTTATTGTTTCCCTTATTCCATAATGTTTGCTCGGTAATGGCGAGGTGCAAACAATAGTAGGAACAATAATAGTGAAATTAACATCTGTTATATCCGAAACATCTGGATTCGAGGCATCTGATATTTTAATTAAACCGGTTGTGGTATTTGATTGCGGCACACTCCATGTATATGTAGAATCGTTAGCCGCAATATTGGTTGCCAGTTGAATCCAATCAGCGCCGTCGTTCAAAGAATAATAAATGTTAACATAATTCACTTTTGAAGAAGTCCAGCGGATTTTCATTTGCTGTCCACCGATATAGTAATTATCAATCAAAGGACTTAAAATATCGATTACTGCTGAAGCCGGTTCTTTGATGCAGCTATTATATTGAGCAGCATATCTCATATTTGGTATTTCGCGCGGATGAAAATGCAGTTCAACCGTACCAGTCGAGTTTGTCAGGTGGCAATAGCTCATAATTGTACCCGGCTGCGGTTTAGGCGTTCCGTTGAAGCAAGCGTCGCTAATGCCGCCCAAGGGTTGGTCTTTGGTAACGCATGTATCGATAACGTTCGGTAGATAATAACAATGATGGGTGTGGGGCGAGCCGAAATTATGCCCGATTTCATGGGCTGCAACAGAAACATCCCAAGTATAATTATAGTTTGGGTACTGCTCTCCGCCGGTTATACCAAAAATACTATACCCTCTTTCACCATTACACAAAGAGCCAAGTCCAGGAATACCTCCGTAAGATAATCCGGCGACTGTCGAACCAGAAGGCTGTCCGCTCAATGCCGCAAACATACATGTTAATGCTGAGCTTTCCGGCTGAGTATAATCCCATACAACAGGCATTAATTCTAATTTACCATTAAAATCTGCTTCTGACGTATAATAATCTTCTTCCTCCCAAATTTTGACAAGAGGCAGGTATATTCTTACATTCAGGTGCTCTTCGTATAAGTAGGATACATGGGACATTACAGCTGCAATGTAGGAAGCTGCCTGCTCATAATTGCTATTCATAAGCACATAGAAATTGTTAATTGCTTCAATGCTTATTCTGCATTCAAGCAGTTTTGTGCTTGCACCGAGCGTAACAGGACCATGTTTTTCGTAATCCAAGTATTCATGCAGGTCTTCGGGTAAAGTTTCATCGGTTAGACACTGAAATGGATTTGCGTCCGAATTGTTTAATCTTTGCCTGTAATTCTGCTCCGACACAACAATCCGCCTTGCCGCAGTATTGAGTGTTGCGGCATCGGTCGAAATATCATATTTATAACCGTCGAGCGACTCGATATAACCAGTTAATATACCACCGCTATAAGTAAGAAACACACTTGTCGACGCTTCGCCCTCGATAGCACCTTCGTAAGTTACTACGGCTGGACCTTTAAAGCTTCTTTCGCTTGTTCGGCTTTTTAAAATCCATTTAGTGTTAGCATCGACCGCCGGCATGGTTTTCCTAAGGATAATGCTGCCTGTCTCGAGCGTGTTGATTGGAAAATTTCGTATGCAAATTTCTTTGTTGCCGTTCAAAAAAGCTCCGTCGGCATAAGATTTATCAATAATACTCGTAGCGACAGTATTTATTTTAATTGTTTCTAGTGGTTGGTCGCCCTTTGTGATTTTGTCGATTCTCTGGAACCCTTTGAACATACTGTTACCATCGAAGACTCTGTTGTCTGAAGCCGATAATACCTGCATGGCAAGTATTAGAAATAAACTAATTCTAACATACACTTTCATATTGAACCCTGATTGAGTGTTTTAAAAAAAAATTTTCCATTATTTTTAAATTATGAAATTTACAATAATATTTATAGTATTAAGATTATTCTCACTAAAAAAAAGTTACAATATTTTTTCATTTAATGACCAATTCCCAAATAATTTGTTTTCCCACGCTTTCGTTAAGTTGCGAAATTATTTTTTCCTTTCGGAGTTTTATTTCGGTTCGCCAAGTGGCATTATCGGTTTCAATTAACAGCTTGCCCTTGTTCAAAGAAATTATTCTGCATGCCCGCGCGATGGATTCACCGACAATTTCCAACCACTGAACTCGCAGAATACTAAGGTAATATTCATTTTCCAAGCCGATTTGCCTGAGAATTTCAGTAACAAAGCCGTTGATTTTCTTCGGTTGGCGCGATAAGCCTTCGTTCATTTCAAGTTCTATTATAATGAAAAAATATTATTATATTTTACGCATTTTTGGGGGCATTATTTTAAAAAAAAAGCGGCAACCTCAGCTTCATTATCATTTTTCTGTAATTATAATCCCGTTTTCAACAAAAATGAATGAATTGTCGCCAACAGGAAGCGAATTGACGAGATGTTTAACGTCTGCTGTAGTCAGCAGGATTTGTGCATTGTGTCTGCTAAGGAGTTCGAGTGTCATTTCGGCTCGCCGCTCGTCAAGTTCCGAAAAAATATCGTCCAACAACACAATGGGCGTTTCGTTCGACTTATCTTTAATGTAATGAAATTCAGCAAATTTTAAGCTGATGAGTATCGATTTGTGCTGACCTTGCGATGCATTTTCCCGCGCTTTACCTTCGCCGATTTTTATAACCAGTTCATCCTTTTGAGGCCCAAAGAGCGTCAGACCGCGAATTTCTTCAATACTTGCCTTACTACGGTATGCTTTTAATAGCGTAAAGCGGACTGCTTCTTTTGAAAAACTATCGGGAAGCGGCTCGTCAATCGAATCAGGCGAATAATACAACGCCACGCTTTCTTTGCCTTCGCTTATACACGTATAAAATTCATGAAAGTATGGCTGGAACGCATCTATAAATTTCTGCCTTCTGAAAATAATTTCGCTGGCGGAATCAATGAACAGTTCTGTCCATGATTCAAGCGCCGCTCTATCGACTGAAATTTCCTGCTTAACTTGGCTCAACAAATTGTTGCGTTGCTTGAGCAGCTTTTTGAATTTCATCAATTCTTCGAGATATACCTTGCTCGTTTGGCAAAGAATACCATCGATAAATGAACGACGCACCTCAGGTGAACCAAATGTAATCGCCTTATGGTCGGGCGAAAGCGCTACAACTGGCATAATTCCAATTATATCCTTTGGCAGCAACGATTCGCCGATAGAATTACTTATTGATTTGCGGATTCTCGGCTCGTATTTAACAGTAACACAATAATTCATATCCAAGTCGTTGATAGCCGAAGCAGACGCTTGATAAAAGCCTTCTCCGTATTTGATGAGTGAGCTGTCGGGCGAATCGAGAAAACTTTTCGATAGTCCGCAAATCGACACTGCTTCGAGTATCGTAGTTTTGCCCGAACCGTTCAATCCGTGGATAACGTTGATTCCAGTCTTTAACTCGACTTGGCTCGATGAATGGTTTCTAAGGTTATTTATTTGTATAAAATCAATTTTCATTCTAATTGAGATATACGAAAACAATAAAAAAAGGGGTTCTTTTGCGAACCCCAAAGGAGCATAAAACGATAAAGTTTAGAGCCTTACAGGCATAATTAGCATTAGTAAGTCGTCCGATTCGATATTAGGCTTGACCAAAGCTGGTTTATTCGATTCGGAAAAAGTGAACAACACTTCTTCTTCGCCCGAGGCACTTTCGATATTTTGCACGGCTTGCTCAAGGTAATTGTAATTAAAACCGATTTCGAAAGTTGCGCCCGAATACAAGCAAGGCATTGTTTCGACTGCGCGGTCGCCAACATCTTCATCTTCGCCCAAAATTGTCATTAAATCCGGCTCAAGCTTCAGACGGATTTGGTAGGAAATTTTATTAGAAAGAATCGCCACGCGCCTGATTGAGCCGAGAACGTCGTTTTTCTTGACGACAGCTTTTATGTGGTTGTTCTGCGGAATTACAGTTTCATATGGAGGAAATCTTTCGTCGATTAATCTTGCGATGATAACGATATTGCCAGAATCAATTCTGACGTGTGTTTTCTTGCCGTGAGATTCGATTGTCGAAAGCACTGCGTCGTCGTCGAGTTTCTTTAATAAATCGATAGTTCTTGCCGGTATAATTATATCCAATTCATGTGGATAATCGCTTTTTTCGCTTCTCAGAGTGGCTTTGACTAATCTGAAGCTATCAGTTGAAACCGCAGTAACGCTTTTTTCTCGGAATTGGAACAATACACCATTCATTGCAGGACGAAATTCGTCGCTCGAAACTGCGAAATATGTTTTTTCTGCGAGCATTGAAATATCGGAGCGTTTAAAATATGCGGCATTGGGATTCTCGGTCTTGAAGATTTTAATATCGCCGTCTTCACCGGATTCAATGATTTCTTTCAAAACGGGCTTTTCGCTATCGAAAAGTTCAGGCATATCGAGGTATTCATCAGGATTTAATCCTTTGATATTATAAGAGCCATTGATGGTTTTAAGTTTGATTTCGAAGTTATCCTCGCTCGAGGCAAATTCGATAATACCCGAAGGATTGAATGATTTAACCATATCGTTGAGTTTGCGTCCCGGAGCAAGCACGGCGCCGTCTTCGATACCATCAACGGTAAAAGTTGACATGATGATTAAGTCTTGGTCGGAAGCAATAATTTTCAGATTATTGCCGATTAATCTGATGCTGTAATGCTCCAGAACCGGAAGCGTGGATTTGCGCGGAATTGCAGGAAGTATCTTC
>CAYLSY010000181.1:0-5692 GCA_964386275.1 uncultured Hyphomicrobiales bacterium | reverse complement strand
ATTTCTTTGGTCTCCATCATTCAATCAAGCATTATTTTCAGTATTTTTTTATTTTAAAATCTAAGAAGAAGAGTAGAAAGATTATTATATCTATTTAAAATCATTCCCTTCTTGATTATCACATGTAAAACCCTTAGTTTTGTATTCTTTAATAAGTTCGAAATTAAGGGTTTTATGACATCAGAACAAATCAGGCAATCATTTTTGGATTTTTTCGCTTCCAAATCACATAGAATAGTACATAGCGCACCCGTTATTCCGCACGGCGACCCAACTTTGCTTTTTACCAATGCCGGAATGAACCAATTCAAAGACGTTTTCCTAGGGCAAGGCAAACGCGATTACGTTCGTTGCGCCGATACTCAAAAGTGCATCCGCGTCAGCGGTAAGCACAACGACCTCGAGGAAGTCGGACGCGACACATACCATCACACTTTTTTTGAAATGCTCGGCAACTGGAGTTTCGGCGATTACTATAAAGCCGAAGCAATCGAATGGGCATGGGAACTGCTTACCGAAGTATGGAAACTCGACGTTGAGCGTCTCCACGCCACAGTTTTCCGCACCGACGACGAAGCCTACGAACTTTGGAAAAAGTATCTGCCCGAAAGCCGCATCCACCGCTTCGACGAAAAAGACAATTTCTGGGAAATGGGAGAAACCGGTCCCTGCGGACCTTGCAGCGAAATCCATTACGACAGAACCGACGACTTGTCCGGCGCGCTGTTAGTCAATGCCGGAGTACCCGAAGTCATCGAAATTTGGAATCTCGTTTTCATTCAATATAATCGTAAAGCTGACGGCTCGCTCGAAGAGCTTTCCGCCAAGCATGTCGATACAGGTATGGGGTTTGAGCGCATCTGCTCGGTGATTCAGGGTAAAAGCTCTAATTACGATACGGATGTTTTCATGCCCATCATTGCGGAAATAGAAAAACTTTCCGGCAGGAAATACTCACCTGCGCTCGATTCTGCCGACGGAACCGCTATGCGGGTAATGAGCGACCATATAAGAACGCTTGCTTTCGCCATCGCCGACGGAGCTTTGCCCGGTAACGAAGGCAGAAGCTATGTCCTTCGTAGAATATTAAGACGTGGTCTTAGTTTCGCCCGTAATCTCGGTTTCACCGAACCGGTAATGTTCAAATTAGTACATACTTTGGCTGATACGATGGGACAAGTATTTCCCGAGCTCATTAATAATCAGTCGATTATCGAGCGCGTAATCCGTGCCGAAGAAGAAAGTTTTCTTCAAACACTCGAACGTGGCTTGGAAAAATTTGAAGAAATCCGAAAAAAACTTGCCGAAACTAATGCAAATACAATTGATGGCGCAGACGCATTCCTACTATACGATTCCTTCGGATTTCCGCTCGACTTAACTGAACTTATTGCACTTAAGTGCAATCTAAAGATAGATACCGCCGGATTCAACGAAAAGATGCAAGAACAACGTAATCGCTCCCGAATGGCAAGGAAATCACAATTGCAGGAGGCTCAAATTAGTGCAATTAATTGCACATCTCAATTTGTTGGTTACGAAGAAACAGCAGCAGAATCGGAAGTATTATATGTTAAAGAAAACAGAATAGTATTGGCTGAAACTCCGTTTTACACCGAAAGTGGAGGTCAGGTTTCCGACACCGGCACAATTACTCTCGGCGGCGAGAAGTATAATGTAATCGACATGATGAAGTCCGGCGAAGCTATTGTCCACATTTGCGATAGGGACGTTGAGCCTCTTATCGGAGCCATTGCTCTTGCCGAAGTCGATTCGAGGCGTCGCCGTTCTATCATGCGTAACCACTCGGCAACGCATTTGTTGCACGAGGCTTTACGTAAAATTTTAGGCTCACACGTCAAACAAGCTGGTTCTTTGGTAGCTCCCGACTATTTGCGTTTTGATTTCAATCATTTCGAGAAAGTAACGCTTGAGGAATTGTCTGCAATCGAATCAATGGTCAACGAGAAGATACTCGAAGGAATCGATGTAATAACAAAAGTTCTGCCGATTGAAGAAGCGAGCAAGAATAAGAAAATCAAGATGTTTTTCGGCGATAAATACGGCGACATTGTTCGAGTTGTCTCGATGGACGAGAGCTATTCAATTGAGTTTTGCGGCGGAACGCATGTTCGCAACACATCCGAAATTGGATTGTTTAAAATAATGACGGAATCTTCAATAGCAGCAGGCGTTCGCAGGATTGAAGCTATTACTGGCAAAGCTGTTTATAAATACATACTTCAACAAAAACAACAGCTCGAAGAAAAGCAAAGTAAAATTGAAGAACTCGGCTCTGAAATTCGTCGTTTAGAAAAAGAACTCGATGAAGCAAGATTAAGTGAAATCAACAAATCAATGAGTCAATGGATAACAAAAGCAGAAATGCTCGAAGGAATTAGGGTTGTATCGCAAATCGTTGAAGCCGGAAGCTTGGACGAAATGCGGCAGATTGCCGAAAACCTGCGCAACGAACTCGGAACAAAAGGCATAGCCTTGCTTGCAGCCGAAATCGACGGGAAAGCCCAATTGGTAAGTATTTCGACCGACGATGTATTAAAGATTTTACCAGCCGGCAAGCTTGTCGGCGCAGCGGCTGAAGCAATAGGCGGCAAAGGCGGGGGACGCCCCCATCTCGCAACAGCAGGAGCTAAAGAAGCAGATAAATTAAACGAACTGGTTAAAAACTTTCGTGATATTGCCGCAAAACTATTGCATGGTGCGTAAATGGAAAAAACTACAAAAAATATTCTTATTTTCTTCCTCGTTGTCCTTATTTTCTATTTGATGATGACTTTGGAAGTAATTTTGCTGCCGTTGGCTCTGGCGTTGCTTTGCGCGCTATTGTTTCATCCAGTGGTAGTTCTGCTCCGCAAGATGCACTTGCCCAAGTTCTTTATACTGCCTGCAGTGGCGGTTATAACTTTAGCGATTCTTTTCGGCCTGTTCAATTTATTTGTGGCAACAATCGATGAAGTTACGGCGGAAAAAGTATATTTTGCCGATAAAATCAACTTGCGGTTGCAACAAGGCTTAGACATTTGGCGGCAAATCACCGGCACAAAAGTAACTCAAGGTCAATTATTCAAAACTATTAAAGATGATTGGCTCGGAGGCGGTTTCACAACTGAAAACATGGGCAACATTGCCAGTATTATCACTTCATTTGCCGGTTCATTCGTTATGTTCGCCATATATTATATTCTGCTGCTTTTCGGCTTAACCAATTATCGCGAATACTTCGAATATGTCGGCAAGGATACCGGCCAAGGCAAACTGCTCGCCAGCTTCGAAAAAATTCAAAAGTCAATTTTTTCCTATTTAGGACTTAAGACACTAATCAACATCTTTGTCGGCTTAATCGTTGCGGGTATTTGCCATCTCTTCGGCTTGAAATTCGCTATCATCATTGGTTTTTTCACTTTTGTCTTTCATTATATACCTAATTTTGGCGCATTGTTTTCTGTGATAATACCAGTTCTGCTGGCAATTATCCAATTCGATTCATTCGAGACCGTAGCTCTTTTAACCGCTTCAATCAGCGGCTCACAGTTCATAGTCGGCAATTTTATCGAGCCTAAATTGCTCGGCAGCCGCTTGAGGCTTAATACGCTTACCGTCGTTTTCGGGCTTGTCTTCTGGGGCTGGATTTGGGGTATTCCCGGAATGATGCTCTCGATTCCGCTGACAGTATTGATTAAACTAATTTTGGAACAATTCCCCGATTTGAGCATTGTTGCACGTGTGATGGAAAAAGCCCCAAAACGAAAGAAGAGTGAGAAAAAAAATGAAAAGGATATTATTGATACCGAACAATTGGATGCTCAGGAAAACTCTTTGTAAGATTTAATGGTGAATTATGAAACCCGAATATGAAAAAATTGCCCCTTGCGGCATTGATTGCTTTAATTGCGAACTCTATTTCGAAAAAATCACACCTTTTTGGGTCGAAAGAATGACCCAAATGAAGAATATGTCGCCCGAAAACGTGCCGTGCAAAGGCTGCCGCACGGAAAAACGCTGCAAGTTCCACGAAGGCGATTGCGACACATATAATTGCGTTGCCGAAAAAGGCGTCGATTTCTGCTTCGAATGCGCCGAATTCCCCTGCAACCGGCTTCAACCGCTAAGGGAGGGCGCAGACATCTATCCACATAATATCAAAATATTTAACTTAAGCAAAATGAAATCCCAAGGAATCGACGCATGGCTCAATGAAGCTTCGCTTATAAGAGAAAAATACTACAAAGGCAAATTCGAAGTCGGCAAAGGTCCGGTTTTATCCAAATAACTCAAAAAGCTTTAACTTGCTATTCAATACAAAAAAACTGCAGTTTTTTTCTTATTTTTGAAATTATTTACTCACAAGCAATTGAATTATGCTCAACGAAATCCAAAATCTGACAGAAACAATAAAAAAGAGACTTGTAACAATAACCGACAGAGACTCGCTCGAAGCCTTCAAGCTGGAATTTCTCGTCAAAAAAGGCGCAATCCAAGCCCTTTTCGATAGGATGAAAGATGTTCCTAAAGAACAAAAGCCGGTAATTGGCAAAGAATTGAATATTTTGCGCTCGTTTGCCGAAGGCGAATATGCTATCCTTGCAGAAAAGTATTCGAAGACCGCCGAGAACCAGAGACCCAGCATTGATTTATCCTTGCCCGGAAGAAAAGGCTATACTGGCAGTTTTCACCCGATTCTGCAGATAATGGACCGAATGATAAAAATCTTTACCGATATGGGTTTCACCGTGGCAAACGGACCGGAAATCGAAGATAATTGGCATAATTTCGATGCGCTGAACTTTGCACCTGACCATCCTGCACGCGATATGCAAGATACTTTCTTTGTTGAATCACCCGAACAGCTGCTGCTTCGCACGCATACATCACCGGTTCAGATTCGATTGATGCAATCGCAGAAACCACCAATACGCTCAATTATGCCCGGCAGGGTATACCGAAACGAAGCGATAAATGCTCGCTCGCTGGCTGAGTTCCATCAAATCGAGGGATTGTATGTTGACAAGGGTGTATCGCTCGCCGAACTCAAAGCGACAATGGTTACTTTTGCAAAGAAGTTATATGGTAACGACATCAAATACATATTCAGACCTTCGTATTTTCCTTTTACCGAGCCGAGCGCCGAATTCGATATCAATTGCTTCATTTGCGGCGGCAAAGGCTGCCGAATTTGCAAGCATTCCGGTTGGTTGGAAATTTGCGGCAGCGGAATGGTCCATCCGAATGTGCTTAGAACTTGCGGCATAGACCCAGAGGTTTATTCCGGCTTTGCCTTTGGTTTCGGAATTGAACGGACAGGATTGCTTAGTCTTGGATTGGATGATATCAGGCTATTCTATGAAAATGACATACGTGTGTTGGAGCAGTTTTAGTTGTTTATAATTCCAAATTGAATCCGATACCGATTATATTCGAATGCACAGCTTTATTGGTATTGTATTCTTGCTCGCGTAAAAAATAAATATCGAGAGAATGATGTTCTTCGGGCGAAATTTCAATTCCGAATCCGTATCTGCCCTGAGCCAAACGGTCTCCTTTTTCGTAAAGAAAGCGGTAGAATAGCTCGGCGGATATATAGGGCTGTAATGCCTTGCTTATGTTATAAGAAATTGTAAGTTTATTTCTATAATTATATATATTGTCATCATTATGCTTAAATTTTAAGTGG
>CAYLSY010000180.1:0-5747 GCA_964386275.1 uncultured Hyphomicrobiales bacterium | reverse complement strand
TAGCTTTTACCGTATCCATAGGGCAGCACAGGCTTTTGAAGCGTATTCAATGCCGGAATTTGGTCAAGCCAATTAATTTTTAAAACATCGAAATGCTTTATTCTGGGGTAACGTCCCCATGATTCATAGTTATCAATCATTAGATATATAATGGTTATATTATGTATTAAAATACAATTGCACAAGTAATTAAAGCAATTATTAAAATGCCAATAATAATGCTAAGTTTATCTTTAAAAGTAAATACAACAGGGTCATCGTGCATTTCTCCGCGATGCGCCTTGAACCATACTCGAATTATCCAAGTTAAAAAGCATAGGCTTACGGGCCACAAGAATATAGGCTCCTTATATAGTATCACAACTTCTTCGCTGTGAATGTAAAGCGTGAAAACCAACGCCGATAAAAAGCCAGAGACTATCCCTATAATAAATAAGAAGTTAATATCGCTGGTAATATATCCTCGTCCGCTGGCGACGGTTTTATTTTGAGCTAAAATCGTTTTCAATTCTGTAAAACGCTTTACAGTAGCCAAACTCAAGAAAATAAATATCGAAAACTCGAGCAGCCAAGGCGATATGTAAACATTTGCGCTAACAGCTCCAGCAATAAGTCTTAAAGTATAAAGCAATGATAGTATGATTATATCTAAAATATAAAATGATTTAATTATAATTGAATATAACAATGTGATAATTAAGTAAATCAAAAGAAACAATGTAAAGAAATGATTTGTTAATGTCAAAGATAGAAATATTCCAGCAATTAATATCACAGGGGCAAGAGCGAAGGCTGTTTTCAGCGATAAATCGCCCGATGCCAATGGTCGATTTTTTTTGCGTGGATGTTTGCGGTCGGATTCCAAATCAAGCATATCGTTTATAATGTAAACAAAAGATGCTATGAATCCAAATGAAAAAAAACCGGCAAAAACCTGTGTGAATGCAACTGAATCCTCGAATCGATGTGCCAGCAGCAAAGGCACAAACAGCAGCAGGTTTTTAAGCCACTGATAGATACGCATTTCCTTAAGAACTAATCCTATACTAAGCTTTTTTGTTTTTGATAGTTCGATTATTTCCGTTTTGCTTGATAATTTATTACGGAATTTATCTGCATTACCCACTACATAGGCTCGGCGCGCTTTGTCCCATACAGGTATATCTGCGCAACTGTCGCCGATATAGTCGTAACCTTGTTCTCCGAACTTTTTAACTATAAAATTAGCTTTTGCTTTCGAAACGAGGTTGTATTCATTGCCGCTGCCATGGCTCTCGTCGAAACAGCCTAAATGAGAAGCTACAGAATCTGCAATACATTGGACAGATGCTGTTATCAAGAGAATCCGCCTGCCTTGCTTCTTTTCATTTTTTAGGAAAGCAACAACATCGTCGCGATAGGGCATCGTTTCAGGATTCGGCAAACAAATTCGACTGATTCTGTTTTTAAAATATAATTTACCTTTAAGTATCCAAAATGGCAGGAGTAGCAGAATAAAAGGCTTCGACCGAATAGCTGAAATAGTCGATTCAAGCAGTGTATCGCTTGAAATCAATGTTCCATCGAGGTCAACACACAATGGTATATTCCGGTCGGTTGATTCAGACATGAACTAATCCAAATACAAAATAATTATTTCCTAAATTACGAAAAATCAATCAAATTTCCATTCCCTTTGCTTTTTCAAGCGGACATCCAACTTGTATTTGAGCAGCATTTCGCGAATTTGTTCTCTTGAATATCGCTTGAAATCAAATGAAGTGTCCGTAGCCAAAGTCAGCAACCATACAGCATTAATAGCGGCTGCATCGCATAGAAAGCGCTTGTTTGCTTTGTCGTAAGTATCGCCTGCATCGTGATAACTCCAATACATATCTTTTTCGAGAAAGCCGTTTGTCGTAAATGCCGGTATACCGGCTTCAATAAACGGAAAATGGTCGCTGTTAGCCCATGGATTGTTCGATACGCCGGCGGAAAGATTGAATCCATCCAAGTTATCCGTCATTTCCTGAAACATTGGTATAAATTCATCGAAACCCATTGCGTTGAAACCTGTCGGTATGCCCGGCATATCAAGATTGATAGCTGCTAACACAGTATCATCCTTGTGTTTATCGACATAGTATTTCGAACCCCAAAGTCCAAGTTCTTCGGCGTTGAACCAAACGATTTCTATTGTGTAGAAATGTTCAGGATTAACCGCTTTGATTATTCGTGCAATTTCAAAAATAACAGCGGTTCCGTAACCGTTATCAATTGCGCCTTGCCCCATGTCCCAAGAATCAATGTGGGCGCCGACAACAATTTTATTTTTGCTCTTTCCGGGGAAAGTTACAATAACATTTTTTGTTACAAATTTTTCGCAATATGATAATACTTTAATTTTCAATTTCGTAGGAATATTCTTCTTCAGCAGCCTTTCGAGCCATTTGCCTTCTTCGAGCGTAACTGAAAATGCTGGTATCGGCAAGGGCGCACCTTCGAAACTGCCCGTGCCGGCAAGGTTCATCATACCCTGTTTATCATTAATGAAAATAATAGCTACTGCTCCGGCTTTTGAGGCATTTTCAATTGATTCGCAACGTAAAAGCTGTTCGGCACCGGGAGCGCTTTCTTGGCTTGCGATAATGATTTTGCCACGAACATCAATACCCTTCAAGCTATCAGGATAGCAGTATTTAACGAAAATTGCTTCTGCAGCGAATTCCGGCGCTTTTTCTGAATAGCCTAAGGCGATTACTTTCAGTTTCCGCAGAGTCGGTTCGAGCATTACGACTTCATCTTCTTTATGTATCCAACCCTTGATTTCGAAAGGTTCGATAACGCCCGTGATGCCTAACTTTCCAAGTTCTTCTGTTAAAATCGAGATTGCCTTTTCGTTCTGAATTGAGCCGGCAAGGCGTCCGCCGGCTTCGTCGCAAATTCGCTCCAGCAAATCGTTTGCTGCACAGTTCGTGTAAGCCTCGCCGATAATCCGGTTTTGTGTCGCCTTGTCTAAAGAAAACAGTAAAATAGAACTCAAAAAAAACACGACTATACAGCTTTTCAAAATTTTTAACATATATTTGCCTTTTCGATGAAAAATTCTTACTTTTTAAATAAATTTTCTTTTATAAATTATTTCAGTTAACTTTGTTTTCTTCATTTTTGAATAAGATTATTCACAAATTTAGCAAATAATTTGTAAAAGTATGTTTACTGGAATAATAGAAGAAATCGGAGTAGTAAGGTCGATTCAGTCAATCGGCTCAGGTCGCAAAATCAACGTTGCGGCAGTGAAAGTATTCGATGAACTGAAAGTCGACGATTCGATTGCGCTCGACGGCGTATGCCAAACTGTAGTATCGATTTCGGGACGCGTTTTCACGGTCGAAGCCGTCGATGAAACCATGCGCAAGACAAATTTTTCTGATTTTTCGAGCGGAAAGCGCATTAACCTTGAACGAGCGCTGACGCTTTCGACAAGATTAGGCGGGCATTTGGTGCAAGGGCATACCGATTGCACCGGCTCGGTTGCAGCAATTCGCAAGGAAACAGCCGGCACGCTGCTTGAAATCAAATACCCTCTTGAATTTTCGAAATATTTAGTTCAAACCGGCTCGATTACAATCAACGGAGTTAGTTTGACAGTAGCGCGGCTTTCGTCGGACAGTTTTACAGTTTCAATAATACCACACACTTGGAAAATGACGACACTATCTGATTTAAATATTGGAGCCAAGGTTAATTTGGAGTTCGACATCATAGGAAAATATATTGAAAAACTGCTCGGCACGGAAAGCAAAACGACAAAATCATTATTGGACAGTTTTATCGAACAACCATCATAGTATTTCATTTATTTTCATAAGGATTCGCATGAAAACAAGAATCGAACGCGATACCATGGGTGAAATAGAAGTGCCCGCGGATGTTTATTACGGGGCGCAAACAGCCCGCTCACTTATTCATTTTGCAATCGGACGCGAAAAAATGTCCCGTCTGATTATCAAGGCAATGGGAACATTGAAAAAAGCTGCTGCAATGACCAATGCCGAACTCGGTGTGCTGCCGGCTGAAAAAGCTGAACTAATCATCAAAGCAGCCGACGAAGTCATCGACGGAAGACTTGACGAGCATTTCCCGCTGTCGATTTGGCAAACCGGCTCCGGCACACAATCGAATATGAACGTCAACGAGGTAATTTCCAACCGTGCCATCGAAATGGCAGGCGGTGAAATGGGCAGCAAAAAGCCAATCCACCCTAATGACGATGTCAACAAAAGCCAAAGTTCAAACGATACGTTTCCGGCGGCTATGCACATTGCCGCGGCTGAAACTTTGAATATCAGGATGATACCGGCATTGACGGCTTTGCGCGATACTTTGCAAAAAAAGTCCGAAGAGTTCAAAGATATTATCAAAATCGGTAGAACCCACTTGATGGACGCAGTTCCATTGACGCTTGGGCAGGAGTTTTCCGGTTATGCGCATCAATTAACGATGGGACTCGACCGCATCCAGCGTGTTTTGCCCGGTTTATATGAGTTAGCTATTGGAGGCACAGCTGTCGGAACTGGCTTGAACGCCCATCCGCAATTTGCGGAAAAAGTTGCAGCTAATATTGCTAAATTGACAGGTCTGCCGTTTGTGTCTGCCCCGAACAAGTTCGAATCGCTCGCTTCGCACGACGCATTGGTATTTGCCCATGGCGCTTTGAAAACAATTGCCGCATCGTTAATGAAAATTGCTAACGATATTCGCTGGCTGGCTTCTGGTCCGCGTTGCGGTCTCGGCGAGCTGTCTATTCCCGAAAACGAGCCTGGTTCTTCGATAATGCCCGGCAAGGTCAATCCGACTCAATCCGAAGCTATGACAATGGTTGCAGCTCAAGTCTTTGGAAATGACGCAACAATCAATTTTGCCGGCGCTTCGGGTAATTTCGAGTTGAATGTGTTTAAACCCGTTATAATATATAACTTTATTCAAAGTTCGCGTTTGCTGTCAGATGCCTGCAAGATGTTCAACGAGCATTGCGCTGTTGGAATTCAGCCCAATAAAGAGAAAATTGCTTTCTATTTAAATAACTCACTGATGCTGGTAACGGCATTGAATCCGCATATCGGCTATGACAATGCAGCAAAAATAGCAAAATATGCGCACAAGAATAATTTGAATTTGAAGGAAGCAGCTATAGCGCTCGATTTGCTGTCGGCAGAGAAGTTCGACGAGGTAGTCCGACCCGAAAAGATGCTCGGACCGAATGCAAAATGAACAGCAGAAATATTTATGCCATATCAATAAAAAAGGGGTTAACAATTAACCCCTTTTAATATATTACACTTATGTTTTTATCATTATTGTTTCGGAACGTCAACCGGCGTGGACATAGGCATGTTCAATGGAGCTTCGGCGCCTTCTGTTGAAAGCTTTTGCACGGAAGCTGTTTCCTGACCAACAAAAAATTTGTTTGCAATCAAAACTAGGAATAAAATTGCAATTGCAAGAATTTTTGTTAGTTTTGCCAGCATTGTAACGGTTCGTTGCATTCCGAACATTGTTCCCATCTGCCCGCCTATTCCGCCGAAAGATGCGGATAAATCACCTTTACCGGGTTGCAGCAATACAAATGCAATTAAAACTATGCTGATTAAAATAATCAAGATACTAATGAAAGCTAACATATTTTCTTTTCCTTAATTTCAAAATAAGCAATTTCAAAAATAAATAATTATTATGATATTTTCAAGATATTTTTATTCAATATT
>CAYLSY010000179.1:0-5765 GCA_964386275.1 uncultured Hyphomicrobiales bacterium | reverse complement strand
CATTGTCTATATCAATTATTATAAAGATAAGGTTTTATTTTGCTTCTTGCAACTTTTTTTTATTGGTGATGAGAAATTTTAAGAGAAAACATTTAATTCTGCTTTCTGCGGGTATTATTTTAATATTAGTGTGCTATTTTGTTATCTATGTGTTTTCGCTATTAGGTAAAGATGTACCGCTTACTTCTGAAATATATATTACTATTCCAAAAAATGCAGAAATAGAAAAAGTCATTTCAATTTTCAATTCTTCCGGTATGTTTTATCCCGCTTGGCTATTTGAATTAGCCTCGAAAACTTATGCAAAACTGAATGGAAAACAGCTTGTCGCAGGATGTTATCGCATTCCGCCGGGTTGTTCTAATTTTGATGTGATTAAATCAATTTACTCAGGCAATAAACTCGTTACTGTTACCGTTACCTATCCAGAAGGTATTACTTTAAAGGATTTCGCCTCGATTTCCGCTCAGAAAATCGGCATCGACTCGGCAGAATTCATGCGCATTGCTCTGAGCGATAGCTTTTTGTCGGCATTCGATATTGATGCAAAATCACCGGAAGGCTATTTAATGCCTTCGACTTACGTTTTCAACTGGAAACAGCAGCCGCTTGACATTTTAGAAAGGCTCGTCAATCAGCAAAATAAAATTTGGAACGAAAAATATGCTTCATTAGCGAAAGCAGCTGGAAAATCAAGGCATTACATTCTCACTTTAGCATCAATCATTGAAGCCGAAACACCTTCAGATTCCGAAAGACCCAGAATCGCAGGGGTTTACTATAATCGATTAAAACGTGGATGGAAACTCGAAAGCGACCCCACGGTGCAATACGGTTTGGGAACGAAAAGGCGATTGACTTATAATGACTTAGAAAGACCGAATCCTTATAACACTTATCTGAATTACGGTCTGCCCCCGGGGCCGATTAATTCTCCCAGCTTAAGCTCAATCGAAGCGGCTCTGAAACCCGAAAAGAACAACTACATGTTCTTCGTATCGAAAGAAAACGGAAGCAGAACTCATAATTTTGCCGAAAATTTTGCGCAACACCAAAAAAACGTAACCAATTACCGGAAAAGCCGTAGAAGATAGTAATAAATTATTAATTATTAATTATTAATTATTAATTATTAATTATGGAAATACTTGCAGAATTCATCCCGCTGCTTATCCCTCTAATTATCATTGAGTTAGGGTTGATGGTATATTCTCTAGTCGATTTAATTCGCAGGGATTTGTCAGATATTAAAGGCGGCAACAAAGTCCTATGGGGAGTTGTCATCATTTTTGTGCAGTTATTCGGTCCGCTGGCTTATTTATTATTCGGCAGGAAAAATTATATTAATGGCTAACGTCATAGAAACATATGACTTAACTAAAACATTCGGCTCTACTTTAGCCGTTGATTCGCTTAACTTATCTGTATCGAAAGGCACAATTCTCGGCTTTGTCGGCGCAAACGGAGCGGGGAAAACAACAACAATCCGAATGCTGCTCGGACTTGCCAAGCCTACACACGGCAAGGCGATAGTACTTGGCGACGATATTACTACTAAACGCGATTATTTGTATAGAACAGGTTTCTTGCCAGACGTGCCATCGTTTTATAACTGGATGAATGCAAGAGTCTATCTTCAATTTGCTGGCGAGTTATTCGGTATTCCATTAAAAAAGTTAAAGCTGAAAATTGATGAAGTCCTTGATATTGTTGGATTAAAAGGCGAAAAGAAACGAATCGGCGCTTTTTCCCGCGGCATGAAGCAGCGACTTGGCATTGCTCAAGCCTTAATCAACGAGCCGGAAGTTATATTCCTCGACGAGCCGACATCGGCTCTCGACCCTGTCGGACGCCACGAAGTCCTTGATATTATTGCATCTTTGCGCGGAAAGACAACTGTTTTTTTCTCGACTCATATTTTACCCGATGTTGAACGCATAGCCGATGAAGTTGCAATATTGCATCACGGCAAACTTCTTATTCATAAGAAACTTACAGAGTTGAAGGATATTGATGTCATCGGCAAATTCGAGCTCTGTGTCGAGGGCGACTCATTAAAGATGTTTGAACGAATGAAAGAATTAACATCAATAAGTGATTTAATAATTGAAAATAATAAAGTTACGGGAAGTATAATTGACAGGCAAAAAGCTGCATTCGATATAACCGCAATTGCGTCTGATGCTGGTTGCGGTATTACTCGAATGGTTGTTAGCGAGCCGTCGCTCGAAGATGTTTTCTTAAAAATAATCACTCGGGAAAATAATGCTTAAACCATTATTAAAGAAAGACTTCCTCGAAATTCGAAAGACAAGCAAAATTATCGTTTTGCCTTTAATTTTCATTTTTTTCGGAATCACAAGTCCTTTGACTACTAAGCTTTTGCCACAGATTTTATCCTCGATGGCAGGCGAAATAGCAATAAAATTACCCGAGCAGCATTGGTTTGATGCACTATTGCAATTCAACAAGAATCTGAACCAAATCGGAATACTTGCAATGATACTCGTATTTATGGGCGCTGTGGCGGAAGAAAAATCGAAAGGCACTGCCACTCTTGTTTTGGCGAAAGGGGTTAAGCACGGCAATTTCGTTGCATCGAAGTTAATTGCGTCGGCGAGTTTATTGATTGGGTCGATTGCAATATCTTGCGCATTTTGCTGGTATTATACTTTCTATTTATTCAAAGAGTTTGATATTCAAGCTGCATTGCTATCGATATCTTTTTTCGCATTTTTATCGCTCTGGCTGTTGGTAATGGTTATTTCGTTTAGCATGTTGGCGAAAACGCCGTTGGCGGCAGGCGGATTATCCTTGGCATTATTTATTTTTAACTCTATATCTTCTATTTTTCCGACAGAAATAGGCAAATTCTTACCCGGTAAACTGTTAAGTTTGCAATCGGAAGTATTGACAGGCATTATTGCATTCGAAGATGTTTTACCGCCGGTTGCAGTTAGTATAATAGTTGCAGTTATCGTTTATTACTTATGTCTCAATCGCTTCCGCTGCGAGGAGTTAGCCTGAATTTGCTCTTGAATATACTTGATATTTTAATTAAACTATTTCCCCGAATAGGGTTGCCGAGCTTGCCCGTTTTATTTCCACTGTAACAAAATCGCCTTCACCGGCATTCGAAGTATTTGGAAAAACAACGACTTTGTTCGAACTTGTCCGTCCGAACCATTCACTCGACTTACGTTTGCTTCTGCCTTCGACCAATATTTCAAAATTCTTGCCAATGTCCCGTTCATTTGATTCGAGGGATAGTATTTGTTGTAAATCGATGATTTCGTTTAGGCGGCGGATTTTTTCCTCTTCGGGTATATCATCGTTCATTTTAAAGGCTTTAGTGCCTTCGCGTGGAGAGTATTTGAACATGAATGCCCCTTCGAAAGCAGCTTTGCGCATTACTTCCATCGTCGCTTTATGGTCATCTTCGGTTTCCGTCGGGAATCCGGCGATAATGTCGGTTGTAATTGAAGAGCCGGGTATGATTGAGCGAATCATTTCGATTTTATTTAAATATTCATCCGAGTTATATTTTCGATTCATAAGTTCAAGAATGCGGTCTGAGCCTGATTGAAGCGCCAAGTGTATGTGATTGCATAGGTTATCGCATCGGGCAATTGATTCGATAAGTTTTCTTGAAATATCTTTGGGATGCGAAGTAACGAATCGGAAACGTATGCCGGGTTGGCTTTTGGCGCAAGTTTCAAGCAAATCGGCAAAATCGATTCCTGTTTCGGGGCATTGCCAGCTGTTGACGTTTTGCCCGAGAAGAGTAACTTCCTTGAAGCCTTCAGAAGCAATATTTGTTAAATCGTTGAGAATTGTAGCTTTCGAACGCGAGCGTTCTCGACCTCGGACATAAGGCACAATGCAATAGGAACAGAAATTATTGCATCCGCGCATTATCGAAATCCAAGCGGAAACCTTGCCGCGCCTGACCGGTTCTATATCATGGTAAGTTTCTAATTTGCTTAGTCTTACGGCGACAGATTTGCTACCGTTGGCGGCATCGTCGATAATTTCTGGCAATCGGCGGTATTCATCGGGTCCGACGACGAAATCGACAATTGGACGCCTGTCAATCAGCGTTTCACGCATACGCTCTGCCATGCAGCCTAGGATTCCAATAAGCAAATTGGGATTATCCTTCTTGATATGCTTCAAGTGAGTTAGCTTTTCGAGAATTTTCCGCTCGGCATTATCCCTTACAGAGCAAGTGTTTAGAAGTATTGCATCAGCTTCTGCCTTCTTTTCTGTTATGTTATGTCCGGCTCCTTGAAGCAATGAGGAGAAAATCTCGGTATCGCTCAGGTTCATCTGGCAGCCGTAAGTTTCTATGTATATTTTCATTATATTTCAATTATTTATAGAAGGAAAAGCAATTTCGCCTAAAACTACTTTTTCTTTTGCTCCGGTTACAGATGGAATGTTGCCGTGGAGTCCGCCCAATGTCCTCCAAGCAAGATACGCAAAAATCATCGCCTCTTTTGCCTGAAAAGGGATGCCGACATCATCGGATATAATTATTTCTGCTTTCGGAAGCTCTTTCTTTAGCATTTTCATAAGTGTTTTATTCTTGGCGCCGCCGCCTGAGACAATAATTCGAGCGTTTTCGTCGGCAAACAGCCTGATATTTTCAGCAATCGACCATGCTGTATAATAAGTGAGAGTAGTTATAATATCTTTTTTGTACTCATCGGTCAAAGTTCCATTTAAATTTTTTGTAATTAGTTTAAAAGCATTTAAAACCATCTCCGAGTTGAATAATTCCCTGCCGGTTGATTTTGGTGGTGGCTGTTTAACAAATTTTATGCTCTTCAATAGTTTCAATGCAGCTTTATCTATTTGACCGTCAGATGCTATAGCGCCGTTCTTGTCATACGATTTGCCGAATAGTATCTGCATGGCGCTGTCAATCAATACATTTCCGCAACCGGTGTCGAAAGCGATTACATCATCTTCGGAAGAATTCGGTTTCAAAAGAGTTATGTTTGCCATGCCGCCGATATTCAAAGCTATCGTGGGTTTATCGGCGCTTTTCAGGAAATTGAAATCGTAAATCGGCGCAAGCGGCGCGCCTTCGCCACCGGCTGCAATATCGGAATGTCGAAAGTTGCCGACAACCAGTTTCTTAAGGTATTGAGCCAATGCGGAAATCGAGCCGAGTTGCAATGTCGAGCGAAAGACAAATCCGGCAAGTCGCATACCCTTTGGCTCGTGCCAAACCGTTTGCCCGTGGATGCCTATTGCGTCGATTGCTTCCACCGGAAAATTGATTTTTTTGCATAGTAATTTCAAGGTATCGGTATAAAATGCTGATAATGCGAAATTTAGAAAGCTGATCGAATCTGCCGTTTCTCCATTTTCCGCAACTTCTTTGATTAAATTCGAAATACCTTCCGGCAACGGTTTGCTTAACCAGCCGAGCAGTTCTTGATTGTGCTTGCCGGTTTCGTCGATCGAGAAACGAACGATTGCGCAATCGATGCCGTCGGCCGACGTTCCGGTCATAAACCCGGCTAGGATGCGGGGTTCGGCAAGCCAGTAGGAATGGTTGATTATTTCCTTGAAGCTATTCATAATAAATAATTTACATTTAATATCAATACCTTGTTCTTAATTTTTGGGTAAATTAAGGATACTATTGGGCGTTTTTGTAATAGACGTCTATATAATAGTAAGAATTGTTCACATTATCTTGTTTTAGAATAAAAAAGCTTGAAATAATAATTAGTAGACTTCATTCACACTAA
>CAYLSY010000178.1:0-5785 GCA_964386275.1 uncultured Hyphomicrobiales bacterium | reverse complement strand
CCGGGCTTGACCCGGAATCCATCTTGCAGGTTGGCACACACTTTGAAGGATTGATGCCCGAAAACAAGTTCAGCATGACAAAATCATTTTTGTTTATTTTTCAGAGGTCTTTATAAAGGAAAAAAGATATAATAATTATGCATATATATCTTTAATTTCAATTGCTTACGCTCGAAAAGTGGCAACCGCCATCTAACATGTCGAACTTTAAGCATCAATATCCGCAGCTTCCATTCCTATCTCCAATACTGTCTGTCCAAGCTGCGATATTGGATTGCCTCGCTTATATGTTCCGGTTTGATGGCGTCGCAATCGGATAAATCGGCAATCGTGCGCGATACTTTTAAAATTCGGTCATATGCTCGAGCCGAAAAACCGAGTTTTTCCATTGCCATTTTCAGAATTTCGTTGCAATTGCTGTCGAGGACGCAAAATTTCCTTAAATCCTTCGAACCCATATCCGCATTTTTGAATAATCCTTTACGCCGTTTGAACCTGTCGGACTGAATAGCGCGCGCATTGATGACGCGAGTGCGAACGGTATCGCTGCTTTCGCCCGAGCGCTCCGATGTCAGTTCGTTATACTTAACGGCTGGCACTTCGACGTGAATATCAATTCTGTCGAGCAGCGGGCCAGATACTTTCGATAAATATCTCTGTATTGTCGATGGCGAACATGAGCATTCCTTCGAAGGATTACCGAAATTTCCGCATGGGCAAGGGTTCATCGAACATACAAGCATGAAATTCGAGGGATATTCGATTGTCATTTTAGTTCGCGAAATCGTAATTTTGTGTTCTTCGATTGGCTGCCGCAGCACTTCAAGCACATTCCTGTCGAATTCTGGCAGCTCGTCGAGAAAAAGCACGCCATGGTGAGAAAGCGAAATTTCGCCCGGGCGGATTTTATTCATGCCGCCACCGACAAGAGCAGCATCGGAAATAGTATGGTGCGGCGAGCGAAATGGACGAGCCGTTACCAATGCCTCGTTCTCGGGCAGAATTCCTGCAACCGAGTGAATTTTCGTTGTTTCGAGCGATTCTTCGATAGTAATCGGCGGTAAAATTGACGGTATCCGCTTTGCCAGCATCGTTTTACCAGAACCCGGAGGACCAATCATCAGCAGATTATGTCCGCCGGCTGCCGCAACTTCCAGCGCACGTTTGACGGCTTCCTGACCGCGAACATCGCTGATATTCAGCAAGTCTTGGGCTTGCTTGTCTCGAAATATGGCTTCAACATCAACTTTGCATGATTCAATTTTCTTTGTTCCTTTTAAATGTTCAATCAATTGCGTAAGATTAGCAACCGGAAAAACAGCCAATGAAGAGACCAACGCCGCCTCGTCGGCATTTGCCTTTGGAAGGAAAATTTGTGTAAACCCGTTCTTTTCGGCTTCGAGCGCAATGGATAAAGCGCCGTGAATCGGACGCAAGGCGCCATCGAGCGCCAATTCCCCAAGAAACATCGGCTTTTCGTCTTTCGGCAGATCCACTAGTTCGAGCGCCGTTAGTATTCCAAGCGCAATCGGTAAATCAAAGGCGCTGCCTTCCTTGCGAACATCCGCTGGAGCAAGGTTTACGGTAATTCGTTTGCTCGGAAAGATATAGTTGGAGTTCTTTATTGCAGCGGTAACTCGCTCACGGGACTCTTTGACGGCTGAATCCGGCAAGCCGACTATCAAGAAATTCGGCACTGCATTGTCAAGATGGGTTTCGATTTCAATCGGAAAGGCGGAAATGCCGAAAACAGCTGCAGAAAATAAATTCGAATACATAGAAATATCATTTGAATGAGTTGATTAACACGAATTGCAATATAGTCAAAATTTGGTTTAAAGCAAGATGTGTTTTTTTTAAAAAGGACGGTGTATTGAACCGTCCTTATGTCAGAATCGAAAGGCAATAGTCTTTGTATGAACATTTCGGCAATGAATTGAGAAAACACTTGTAGTCCTCGAGCGAAATATAGCCTTGCGAAAGTGCAATTTCTTCGAGGCAGGATATTTTTCGCCCTTGCCGCTTTTCGATAGCGGCGATGAAACTCGAGGCTTCGAGCAAACTTTCTGGCGTTCCGGTATCGAGCCAAGCGATACCTCGCCCGATGATTTCCACTTTTAGCCGGTTTTGCAGCAAGTATGCTTTCTGCACGTCGGTAATTTCGAGTTCGCCGCGAGGTCCGGGTTTCAGGTCCTTAGATATTGCCGTAACGTCGCTGTCGAAGACATAAAGACCGGGTATGGCAAATTTAGATTTCGGCTGTTTGGGCTTTTCCTCGATAGAGACGACTTCGAATTTGTCGTTGAATTCGACTACGCCATAATCAGAAGGATTTTGAACAGGATAGCCGAAAATCGTTCCACCGACATTGTTTTTCAATGCCGAGCGCAGGAAATCGAGTTTGCCGTAGAAGATATTATCACCTAAAATCAGGCAGACTTGCGATTGTCCGATGAAATCTTCTCCCAATATAAACGCATCTGCAATACCGCGAGGCTTATCTTGGACAATATAGCTGATATTTATACCCCACTGAGAGCCGTCGCCGAGCAGAACCTGAAAATTCGGAGTATCCTGAGGAGTGGAAATCAGCAATACATCACGAATGCCGCCGAGCATCAGAATTGATAACGGATAATAAATCATCGGCTTGTCGTAAACGACCTGCAACTGCTTGCTGAAGACAGCGGTCATCGGATAAAGTCGAGTTCCGCTGCCTCCTGCAAGGATTATTCCTTTTGTTTTCATATAGTGATTTTTAAAAAACAGAGGATTTTGCAATAATTTTATCTATGGCGTCGATAATCGTAAACAACGAATTTTCGTTTGCATTGCGCATTTTCAGCTTGGCAACGCCTTTGCTGCTCTTCAAATCGGTTGCTATACCGTAGTCAAGAACATCGGCAATTAACATAAATGCGTTAAATTCCTCAGGAGTATTAAACAAACCGCGTATCTTTTCCTTGACTGTTTCCGGATATGTAGAATAGTTTAGATTGATGTATTCACCAATAGCGGTTTTTTTGAATGTTTCGCCGAAAGAAGTTGCTGCAAAGGATTCAGATGCAGCGCCGTTTTGAGCAAAAGCAAGCGTGAGCGGGTCGTTCGAAGCAAAAATAAAACCGTCCTTGACAATCATTCCAATTTTAAAATCACCGGCATCGATAGCATAGCCTTCAGCAGTCTTTTTACATTTTTCGCCTAACAACTCGCTGATTAATTCATCAGCTTTCGATTGGTCTTTTAGTCCGATTGCTATCGAGAATAGCGGCATGACTTCTTCGCTTTCGTTAGCTCCGGCTTTGGTCGAAACAGTTAAGCCATTGAAAGAAAGCAAAATATCGCCATTGATAATATCAAAGAATTTATGAATTTTATCGAGTGGAATATCCTTGGCGTTTTCCTTAAAAAACGGCGATTCCAATACTTCGAACACAACCTTGCCGTATTCTTCGGCATTCAAAGCATATGCCAATACTGCGAGAGCTTTGTCTTTCGGCAGCATGGAGAGCATTTTTTCGTTGATGCCTGTTTTCACATATTTTTCATAGGGATACTTCTTTTTCATTTCTTCGTTCATAATGAAATCTGTGTTAGCAACGATTTCATCTTTTCCGAACTCAAATGAAACGGCAACGTAGGTGTTTTTTAAATCGAAAGGTAATGTGCTGAAAATCAACTTGAATTGCGGCTGTTCATTTAAGTATTTATCAATAGCCAGCCACAATCCGATGTCATATTTTCCGGCATGGAAAGCGGTGAAATCCTTGTTCTGCAAAATGGAATTTTCCGGTTTCGGTTCGAAAAAGCCTTCGAAGTAAGACTTGCATTTTTCGTCCTTCAAGTCGATATTGCCATCGGGATAATTAATAATTGCGCCGATATTTCCAGTCCAAGCAAGCGCCGAACCGAATCCGACATTGAGAATCTTGCAGTTTTTCAGTTTTTCGGGCGATTCTTTAATCTCGAATTCCTTTCGAACGTGTTCGACGAACTCTTCGAATTTCGATGAGCTGGCATTTTCAAAAATGATATTATAATCATTGCCGCCGTTTCCATAGAAAACAATTTTTTTCGTAATATCGACGCCGGTTATCATTGGATTTTCTATTAGCTCTTCGAATAATTTTTCGAGTTTTTCGTTCTCAGCCATCAAAGCGAGTTTGATTTTGGAATATGCGGCGGTTTTCTTGAAATCAGCAAATTTTGACTTGTCAATCAAGCTCTTCGAATCAAGAATTAAAACCATTTTGGCATCCTTGTTGACCAAATCCAGCGGATTTGTTGACTTCGAGCAGGAAGACAAGCCAAGCGCAAACAGCAGCAATAAACCAAACATAGCATGGGTATAGCTAAATCTTTTCATATAGTAATCCTTAAAAAAAATGAATAAAAAACACAAAACTTATTTATTCAAATTTAAGTAAATAAAACTAAAAGAAGATACACAAACATTAACTAATACTAAAATATTGTTTTTTTGTTACAGAGAGTACAAAATTTTCCTTAAGAGCGGAACGAAGTGTAACGAAGAATCCATCTTCCGCTCCAAGACTCGATTCTATGTTGTGTTTTGAATGACGAAAGCATCTTCTCGTTATTTTTTCTGGATTTCCATTATTTTACATGTAATTATCTCATTTACATCAATTTCATAACATTCTTAATATTTACAAAATTTAATACTTATCGAATTTCCTTAGGTAATCATATATTAATAAATTATTTTGCAATATAATAGTTTGTAAGATAAGAGTTGGTTAAAATTTGTGAATAAAAATATGAATTATTCTAATTATATCATCTTATCACTGATTTTTCTATTTGCATGTTCCAAAGCAGAAGCTCAATGCGGTTGCGGCGGCGGCGCAGCCATCGGCGGAATAACTCCCGCAGTCGGCTCGAGTAATATCGGGTTGATGAAAGAGGGACACTTTAGGTCATATCTTCTTTATTCATATACTTACGGGAATGATTACTACTCAGGCGATTCAAAAGGGAAAACCGGCGAAATAACCGAATTCAGCTCATCATTGTTTGGGTTTTCAGCCGCATACGGATTAAACAACGATTTTACGCTTGAATCGGAAATATTCGGATTCATTGATAAAACCCAAAACTTCTCATATTTCGGCAAAATCAGCTCTTCGGGCTTGTCTCATTTGACTTTAAATCTAAAATATAACATTGTGAACTTGAGAGTTTCTGAACTCGAGTGGACAATTGGCGCCGGTGGAAAATTCCCTTTATCTAAGTCGAACGATAAGACTCCGCAACACTTGCAGCCTTCGACTGGCGCTTTTGGGCTGATTTTTCACTCATTTTTGCATAAAGGTTTCAAAAGTGAAGGATTGCATTTCATACTGGCGAGCAGGATGGAAAGCAATTTCAAGAATAACAATGATTACCAATATGGTTTAAGTATAATCAATTCCTTGTTCGTAACCCAAAATGTGTTTGATTATCTTACAGCAGTAATGGAATTTAGGAGCGAGATTAGGGCAAAAGACAAGGATAATGATGATTACAATATGAATTCGGGCAATAATACGTTGATTATTGCTCCGCAAATTGTTGTTCAGAGCGGCGATTTCAACATTGCAGGTTTTTTGGATTATCCTATATATAAATACTACAATGGCACTTAATTGGCAAAAGATTATTCCGCGGGAATAATTCTAAGCTGGCAAACAAACATCATAAAAAGTATTTTTTGATTATTTTGATTATAGAGACCTCTGAAAAATAAACAAAAATGATGTTGTCATGCTGAACTTGTTTTCGG
>CAYLSY010000177.1:0-5890 GCA_964386275.1 uncultured Hyphomicrobiales bacterium | reverse complement strand
AAAAATGAAATATTTTTAATTTTGCACATTGTTCTTTTATTTCAATGTTTACGCTTGAAAAGTGGCAAACGCTACCTACTTTACTAAGCAGCAATCGCCGCCTACTCTTTTTCCTCTTCAAACAATCATTATCAAGGAATTTAAAATATAAACATGGAATTTACGTGTAAAATGTTTAATATACAATAAAAAAAGTAAACTATTCGGATACACCGACTCATGGAAGAACCGCTGGACAACGAGCAAACCGAAACTAAAGAAACATCACGCTTCGAGCGCATCATCGATATTTTTATGTTTCGCGAAGGCAGCGAAGAAGACGCCCGCGGAAGCATGTCTCCGATTATTACCACCGGTTCGGTTGTATGGGGAATATTACTCAGAGCGACAATTGTAATAGCGCTTAGTTTCATCGTTTTCGACCGTTTCGAACTGCGCCAGTATTGGTGGACAGCAGCTTTAGCATTGTGGTTTTTTGCCGTTTATCCAGCGTGGAGGCAATATCAACTATTCCAAAAGCGCGTCGAAAAAGTAAGCGAGGAAACACTTTGCGGCTCTTGCAAATATTTCGAGCAAACAAGCCAGCTATGCAAAATCTACGATGAGCATATCACTCTAAACTATATCCCATGCGAAGGTTCGAATTGGGAACCGCGCCATTTCGATACTCCGGAATGAAATTCGTTAAATAAAATAATGCAAATCGGCAGGCATTTTCATCAATTCATTTAAAGTCGATTTCAGCCTGTCGATACCGATTATCGAAAGCAGCGATACAACCGATAATTTCCGCTCCTGCAGCGTATTTTTGGGATATAGTAAATTCGATGCCCGACGATATCGCTCACGCATTACTGAATAGTTTCTCTTTTCAATAGCTCGAACTTTGCCTTCAAAATTCTCAACATGAGACAAAACCTGCTTCAGATGTGTTTCTCCGCTCCGTCGGAGCGAAGAGTCAAGTATTTCAGCTTCATTGATTATATTTCGAAAATCGCTCTGAATAACGTCTTTCAGCTTCCGAAAGCAAGAATCAAGCAAAACGTTGCGCTCTTTTTCGAAAAGCTTGTTTTCGATTGCAATAAAATCTTTCATTAAGCTCTGGGGTTCGATGTTTTCAGTGTTCAACAGCTCTTGCGTTTTCCTGTCGATAAAAGTAGCCGAATGCCTCGGAAAAATCGCAGCCGGAATAACTCCGAAATGCTTATATAAACCGCTGATTTGGCAGCTGTAGCCGATTTCGCTGGGACCGGCAACATAAGCTATATTCGGAAGAATGCCGTCTTGGAAAACAGGACGCAACATCACATTCGGCGAAAATGCTCTCGGTTCGCCCTTATATTTTGATATAAGCTCATCAGCTGCAAAACTATCGTTACCGATTTGAATCTTGTCACCATTTTCGCTTTGGGCAACAATCTTCAGCCGTTCGGCGCCGTTATGGTAAAATAAGTTAATCCTTGATGCTTTTGCCTGAAGATGATAACCGTTAGCAGACAACGCTTCATTTGCATTCTGAACCAAAGTAAAACTTGCCCCAACACACTCCAACTCTTTTTGCGCCATAGCGGCAAACATACAGCTTTTTCGGGCGTCGGACGCTTTCAGAAACAACAAACCATAGTCGGCAAATATTTCTTGCGTGACTTGGCAAAATGCGTCAGACCACCTTTTTCCATATAAATATATTCGCCGAAGCAAATCTGAAATGCTTTCTTTCGTGCTGTTTTGCGGAAGGCTTTCAATAATTCTATCAATAACCTTTGAAATGACGTCATCAAAAGCTCGCTCAGATACAGAAACCCTGCTGAAAACCGATTCATCGGGAGCGCACGAATATTGCTTGATACAGTTGGTAGAATCTATAATCGCTGCAGTAGAGGCTTCGAGGCTGTCGTGGTCGTTGTCTTCGAGCCAAAATACTGGCACAAAATAGAATATCCTGTGTTTAAGCGACATTTCCGAGGCTAATCGAATACAATCCATCGCCTTCAGCGCCGTATAAACCGGCCCGCCAAGAAAACCTACCTGCTGACCGGTTGCCACTGTCAAGCAATTATTGTAAGATAGTTTTTCTATATTTTCTGTTTGAGCCTGAGATAAACTCAAACATTCCATCGACTTGCGTATCACTCTACAAATTGCGTCTCTATTGCCGACAGATTCGGCTTTCGAGCGTAAGAAATTATCATCATCGAGCAAATTATTCGATGGAAAAACATTATGAAAGAAAGGCTTTCTTTCGATGAAATCAATGAACAAATTCGAAAAGCCGCTTATTTCTTTATAATTAACGCCAAGCATAATATTAAGGTAATTCGCAAGTGAGCATATAAATTCTATTATTAATTCTGCCAAGTGCCTCATAACGGTCTGTCCGCCAATTGTATCGAGGCGAAATGATCTCATCGACCATCATACCGGAACGCAATTCCTTGGTATCGAGGAAATTAAGCATCATGTTGCTTGAAGTTGAATAAGCCACGGTGGAAGTACCGGGTTTATGGGCATAATCGTATGATACTTCCATGTCATTTAAGAATTTATATTGTTTCCCGTTGATATTGATGAAGCAATCAAAAGCGCAACCGACAAAATACAGTTCAGTTCCGTCATAAGTAAATCTTGGCTTGCCGGAGGTTTGACCGGCAAAATATTCGGTGGAGTTTTGAACAACAAATCTTTTATCCGAATCATATGCAGTATACGCAATAAGCGGTAAATCGGGATGCAGAGTCAAGCCTTCGATTGCGTCATAAGCGCGACCAATAAGCGGCTCCCAGTAATCGTCGGAAATCAGCACTGCAACCATTTCGTTCTGCGTTCGACGCAAAAGCGCAGCAGCCACAGTTCCTTCGCGATTCATCGCAACTTCCGTTACATTCATATATGTATCGGAAAAGGAATTAAAATCTTTGAATAACTGCCAAGCAGAGCCATTTGCCGCAGCATACATAAACTTATTGTCATAAGTAAAACCCATTGGCAAAATTTTGTCATAGCCGGTTGTTTCGTTACCATTGATGTTAAGAACGTATTTCCCGCTTCGTACTCCCATAAACGCAATTTTATCACCAAAAAAACTTAAATAAAAACTGCCATATCGATAATAAATCCGATAACGATGCGAGCCAAGAATCAAAGTTTCCTCATCACCATCGAAATAAGAATAGGCAAGTATTTCGGAATTGCCGCTAAAGTTGATTTCGCCGACATCGGTGCAATACAGCGATATTATCGTATCATTCGTCAGTAAAAACCAGTTTGTAACGCTTTCAGCAAAGCATGCCCAACGCTTACCGTCCGGCGAAAAGGTCAAGTTCTTTATGCTGTTATAAGCTCCGGTTTCTTTGCCATCAACTATTAATCTATATTGGGAAGTAAATGGACGGGTAACAACCCACCAATGCCCAGTTGTATCCATGCCATAGCTGGCGACTTCTTCGCTGCCGTCCAATAGCATAAAATCCTTGCATAATTCAGCATTAGCTTTCGAAAAAAGCGTTAGCGCCGCAAAGCAGCATATTGCAAGGATTTTTAAAAGCATGATTGCCTTTACTTTTTTTTACTCTATTGTTTCTTGTTGTTCAACCGCAGCGGTATTGCCGAAAAGCGCCTCGATAAAATTCGTCGGGTCGAATACCTGCAAATCATCGATTTTCTCGCCTACACCTATGAAACGAACCGGAATTTTCAACTCGTTCGCGATTGGAATGACTACACCGCCTTTAGCCGTGCCATCGAGCTTTGTCAGCACGATTCCAGTGATGCGGGCAACCTTCATAAATTCTTTTGCTTGAATAATTGCATTTTGTCCCGTCGTTGCATCCAAAACAAGGAAGACATCGTCAGGCGCCGAGTTTTTCAGTTTCTTCATCACGCGGCTGATTTTTTCTAATTCTGCCATCAAGTTACCTTTGTTGTGCAACCTGCCTGCGGTATCAATTAGCACAACGTCTACATCCTTTGCTAATGCCGAATTCAGTGTATCGTAAGCCACAGCTGCAGGGTCTGAGCCGGTCTTTTGCTGAACAATGCCGACTCCGGCGCGCTCAGCCCAAATTTCCAATTGCTCGTTGGCAGCTGCGCGGAAAGTATCAGCTGCGCCAATAAGCACAGAGCGTCCCGCTTGTTTGTAATTATACGCCAACTTGCCAATCGTCGTAGTCTTGCCTGTGCCGTTAACGCCGATAATCATTATAGTATGCGGCTTGTTTTCCGGTGGAATATGGTATTCGGCATCATTTTGCGCTGAAGGCGATTTTATTAGAATAGCGTGCAACTCTTCTTTTAATATGCGATAGACGTCTTCCCCATTTTCGCAGCCTTCTTTTTTCACCCTTGCTCTTAATGACGAAATTATCTCTTCGGATGTTTCAACTCCGATGTCGGCTGTTATCAGAATCTCTTCGATTTCATCAATTAGCGCATCGTCGATTTTCCTCCCAAAACCCAATACGGATTGAATTTTATCGACAAAAGCGGTGCGGGTTTTCTCGAGTCCGTCTTTAAGCTTGTTGAAGCCGATTGCCTCGGTTGCAGTCTGCACAGCTGAAGTAACTTTTTCCTTTAATTTACTAAAAAATCCCATGTTGTTCTCTATTTTTAATTTAAAATCATGCAAGTGTAAAATATAATCATCTGTAATGTCTTAATAAACCGTAACTCCATATTCATCAAATAGATATACGTCATTAACATCATAATAAAATTTTACTTCCGCTCCAGCAATTACATTTCCGTATATTTTCGCACATTTAACTTCATTTTCAACTCTGAAATATACATATGATTCGCCGCCCAGATATTCCACTTTTTCAATAACCCTCACAAAAGAGGCTTCGGAAGCGGAATTATTCTTATTCAAGCGCAAATGCTCGGGTCTCAACCCCAGCCAGACAATTTTTTGCTTAATTTCGGAATTCTTAAGCAATGCAAATTCAATGTCTTTGGTTGAACTTTCAAATCTCGGCTCATCACCATGAACAATACGCCCTTTAAAGAAATTCATCTGCGGGCTGCCGATAAAGCCGGCGGCAAACATATTCGACGGCTTGGAATATAACTCATGCGGAGCGCCGGTCTGCTGGATTTTGCCGTCTTTGAGCAAAATGAGCTTATCGCCCATGGTCATAGCTTCGGTTTGGTCATGAGTAACGTAAATCGAAGTAATTCCGAACCTTTTCTGCAGATTCGTGATTTCGGCGCGCATTTGAACGCGTAACTTTGCATCAAGATTCGATAGCGGCTCGTCAAAAAGAAATGCTTTCGGATTACGCACAATAGCTCGCCCTAGTGCTACCCTCTGACGCTGACCACCACTAAGTTCCGCTGGCTTGCGCTTGAGCAATTGCGTTAGTTCTAAAATCTCAGCAATTTCGTTTACCCTCTGTTTAATTACGTCTTTCTTTTCTTTTCGGACTTTAAGCGGAAAGGCAATGTTATCGAAAACACTGTAATGCGGGTATAGCGCATAGTTTTGGAACACCATTCCGATATCGCGCTTGCCCGGTGGCAAATCATTGACCACATTGTCGTCAAAAAGGATACTGCCTTGGCTTACTGTTTCCAAACCCGCTATCATCCGCAAAACTGTGGTTTTTCCGCATCCCGATGGACCGAGAAGCACAGCGAATTCGCCGTCTTCGACAGAAAATGAAACGTTATCAACGGCAACTGCGCCGCCGTCGAATTGTTTTGTAATACCGTCCAGCGTAATTTTCGCCATTTAGAATAATTACTATTATAAAGTATAATGAAATAATGTTAATTCTGCATATATTTCTTTTAATTCATAAAACTCAATTGACAAATCGCATTGTTTCTAGTTGTTTGCTAATTGATGACTTATCAAGAAATTTCTTTTTCCCCCTTTGAAAAAGGGGGTAGG
>CAYLSY010000176.1:0-5897 GCA_964386275.1 uncultured Hyphomicrobiales bacterium | reverse complement strand
CGATATTTCCGTCGATTGCTCAGGACGAGTTTAACGAAGAGCAGACGAGCGTTTATACTCGTTTTGGTCCTTATTATGCATTCAAAGCTGGTGTTAATGGTGGAAATACGCCATTGGGACGCCAAAATGCAGTCTCATTCAACGGAATTCCCGATTTCGGGGCTATGCTTATAATGCCGATTGGCGGTTCTGAGAACATAGGATTGGGATTAGATTTGGGTTATACGACTTTTTCGTTTATTACTAAGAATTATGAGACCGGCGAGAAATTTAATGAATCATTTAGTTTTATTGCATTTGCGCCTAATATTTACTTTAGTGGTTTTTTACTCGGCTTGAGTGTTGGGTTTCCTGTAAATGCCGATTGGGGCGCAAAAATCGATACCGACGATTTGAACATAATCAGCGATGTTCGTTTGAACTACACTTACTTTTTCAAATCCGATTATATTGGTTCGCTTGGAGTGTATCTGCAAGCAAGCTATATGCTGACAGGCGCTTTTAAGGATTTTTCTCAAGGCGACCCGCTAAAAGAATATATTCCGGCAGTATCGCCTCAAGTCCTTAATAATAACTACAATCCGCGCGTTGTTGCGCTGTCATTAGGATTTACCTACTTATTTAATCTTGACTTTTAACTTTTCATGTCGCAATGCCGAAAAAACCTGATATATCAGTATCTATCATTTCTTTTAACGAAGAAAAAAACATCGGCAGGACTTTGAAGAGCGTTGCTCCGCTTGCAGCTGAAATCATCTTGGTCGACTCCCGCTCAACTGATTCAACCGTCGCAATTGCCGAATCATTTGGCGCAAAAGTATTCGTCGAAGATTGGAAAGGTCATATCGCACAAAAAAACTCCGCATTGCAAAAATGTTCTTGCGAATGGGTCTTGTCCCTAGATTGCGACGAAGAGATTACGCCTGAATTAGCGAGTGAAATCGAAAAAGCGTTGGAAAATCCTAAAGCCGACGGATATTTCATTAACCGCCGAACTTTTTACCTCGGCAAATTAATGAAGGGTGCATGGCAGCCAGATTTGAAACTTAGGCTTGTGAAACGCAGCGCTGAACCGCACTGGACTGGCATTGACCCGCATGACGCTTTGAAGATTAAAGGTAGCACAAGTTCAATCAGCGGCGATTTGATTCATTACTCATATGCCGGTATTGAGCATCACTTCAGAAAAACCATTGATTATGCTCGCATTTCAGCTGAATCTTATTTTAAACTTGGAAGAAAATTTTCTCTTTTTAAGTTTTTACTCAATCCACCAGCTGCATTTATTAGGTTATTTTTCCTTAACCGCGGTTATAAGGACGGTATTCGGGGCGTTATTGCGGCGTTCAGCTCAATGGTCGGCACTTTTTTGAAATACGCTTTTTTATTTGATTTGGAAAGAAACACCGAAAATGAATTTTAGATTCTCGATTCTCAAATTATTCTTGTTATTACTAATTCTCGGTTCTTGCAAGGAAAAGCAGGATACGCCTTCATTAGGCGATAAAGTAACTATTGGAACATTCAACATGGAATGGCTTGGCGACGGTATTAACGACCGCAAAGATAGAACTGAAGACGATTACAGGCGAATTGCCGATGTTATCACAAATTCAGGAATCGATGTTATTGGCGTACAGGAGATTGAAAACGCTGCAGCGCTCGAAAGAGTAATTAAATACTTGCCCGATTTCGATTTTATTTTGGGCAAAGGCGGGAAAGCGCAGAAAGTAGGAATTATTTACAGGAAAAACATATCGGTCATCTCTCTCGGCGATTATCAGCCTATTGAAGTCGCAGTCAACAGAACTCGTCCGGGGCTTGTTGCTCAATGCAAAGCAGGAAATTTCGATTGGATTATGATGGTTGTGCATTTGAAATCAACTTCTCGTTTCGATGACACTGAGGACAAGCGCGAAGAGAGTCTTGTTTTGCGTTCTCAGCAGGCCGCAGCCGTCAGAAAGTGGGCTGATTCTACGTTGAACTATTCGGATGAAAAAGACATTATCATCGTTGGCGATTTCAACGATTCGCCGATTCCAAAAAAGAACCCAACACTCGAACCGCTTTTGCTAAGCTCGGATTTCAAGTTCCTTACGGCTGATTTGAAAAGTTGCAAATATAAAAATCTTCCGTTGATTGACCATATCGTTGCTTCGAATTCCGCTTGCAGAAGAATGATTGACAATTCGACAGGGTTATATAATTTCTATCCAACTATGAGCAAAGAACTCCAGAAAAGTATCTCAGACCATTGCCCTGTCTTTACGGTATTTGATATTACAGCTCCGGATAACGACGGAGCGCTTGTGAATAATAATTAAAATTTTCCTCAAATAGTTGTGGCGATTGCCATATCATATTTTTTATTATAAGGAAAAATGAAATAATTTTAATTATACAAATAATTTTTATTCACATTCTATTCGTTTGAAATGTGGCAATAGCCACCTAAATTCCTAGGAACATTATAACAGAATTATTTGCCCAGTTAATTATCGGACTCCAATACAATCCGAAAAGTAATGTCGGAATTGCTATCAAAACCATTACCGCAACGCTTGCAGGTGAAAATTCCAAAGCTTCCTTTGGGCTGTCCACATCTCGCAAGTACATGTTTCTAAAGACTTTAACGTAGAAGTAAAGGCTGACGACGCTGTTCAAAACGCCGATAACGGCGAGCCAATACATCCTTGCATCGAGCAGAGCCACAAAAATGCTCCATTTGCCAAGGAAGCCTGCCGTCGGCGGTAAACCTGTGAGCGAAACAAGGAAAATAACCATACATATGCTTATAACAGGAGCGCGATAACCGATTCCCTGATAATCGTCAAGGGATTCCGAGCCAAGCTTGTTTGCAATTAGCATAACGAAGAAGAATGCTCCGATATTCATCAGCATATAAACAAAGAAATAAATCATCACTGCGCTGGCGCCGACATTCGTCATAACTACAACACCCATAAGCATATAACCGGCATGAGCAATACTCGAATAAGCAAGCAGCCGCTTCAAGTTTTTCTGCCAAACAGCAACTAAATTGCCTAGTGTCATAGTAATTACAGAAAGTATCGCAATAATGAAGCGCCAATCAATTTGATTTATCATTAGCCAAATTTGCGAATCGGAATTTAAATCGGTAAAACCTACGCGGATGAATCTGAAAATAACCGCAAAACCCGCTGCCTTCGATGCAACCTAAAGAAATGCGGTAATCGAAACGGGCGCTCCTTCGTAAACATCAGGTGTCCAAAAATGGAATGGAACTGCGGAAATCTTGTATCCGAAACCGGCTAATATCAATAAAGATGAAACCAGCAATGGAAATAAACTTATGTTCCCGGCAGCGATAACTTTATTTATTTCAAACAGATTGAGTGTTCCCGTAAGACCGAATAGCAACGATATACCGTAAATCATTAATCCGGAAGAAATTGCGCCGTAAATCACATATTTCAACGAGGCTTCGCTCGCTCTGCGGATTTCCTTTGTGTAGCCCGCAAGCACATATGATGTGAAGCTCAAAATTTCAATTGAGAGGTAAATCATCAGCATATTTGAAGCGCTCGAAAGCAAAAACATGCCGAAAGTCATGCCGACAATCAGGGAATAGTATTCTCCCATCGTTCGCTTACCATCATTTAACTCCTTGGAAAAGAAAGAAATAACAACGATAAGAAAACTCGTCATCAAGACAATCCATTTAAAGAATGTTCCGAACGGGTCTATTGAAATTAAATGTGAGAAAGCTTGCTCCTGCGTGCAACTTTGACCGGCAAGCAATATACCGGTAACAATAAATCCGGCAATAGCAACAACTCCAGCAATGCTGCGCGTTTTACGAAAAACAACGTCGAACATTAAGGCTGCCACAAATGTTATAACCAGAGCCAATTCCGGCTTAAAAACGCTCACGCTGTCTTGAAGCTGCAGCACAAACGTATTTAAAAAATCTTGTTCAATCATATTGATTTATCTTTTTTTTCAATTACAATTTTTCGAAACCTATTTTAATGAGTTTCAATGGGAAATTACACTAAATTTCTATCAAAACAATAAATTACATTCCAGCCATAGTTGCGCCGACCTTAACGAAATCAATCAGGTGATTGACGCTCGCTTGCATCATATTAATCATCGGAGCCGGGTTAATACCAAGGTAAATGATAACGATTGCCAAAGGCACTAATGCAGTCAATTCCAAACCCTTAATGTCGTCGTGTTTGTACTTTGTTTTTGTCGGGTCCCAAGGTCCAGACCAACGTTCGGGGAGTTTGCCGAAGAAGACCTTTTGAAGCGCCCAAAGCATATAACCCGCTCCGAAAATAATACCAAGCGCAGCAATTGCGACGTAATACGGGTTATACTTGAATGCTCCAACAAATATCATCATTTCGCTAATGAAACCGCTCATTCCGGGCAATCCTATAGCGGCAAAAAATGCAATCGACATAATTCCCGTATAAACCGGCATTTTTGTCGCCAAACCGCCGAAGTCGTCCAATCCGCGTGTGTGGGAGCGGTCATAGATGACTCCGACAATCATGAAGAGCATAGACGTGATTGTGCCGTGGTTGAACATTTGGAAAATCGCGCCTATCATGCCTTCGGGTCGCATCGACGCCATTCCGAGCATAACGTAACCCATGTGGCTGACCGATGAATAAGCTATCAGCTTCTTGAAATCGCGCTTTCCGACTTTGAACTGACCGAGAGCGCAGAGAGCGCCATAAACAATACTGACAACGCCTATAATTGCAATAATATTTTGGAATGCCATAACACCGTCAGGAAACATAGGCCAGCTAATGCGTAACATGCCATAAGTACCCATCTTCAGCAAAACACCAGCAAGAATAACCGAAATCGGAGTCGGCGCCTCGACGTGAGCATCGGGCAACCATGTGTGGAATGGCACAGAAGGTACTTTAATGGCAAAGCCGATGAATAATGCCCAAAATGCCAAAAATCGAATATCGGTATTTATTCCAGCAAATATCGAACCCGGAATATACTTAGTCGGGTCCATCATGTCAAGCATGTTGAACGAGCCGACGCTGAAGTATAAGCCTATCATTACGAGCAGCATGAACACGGAGCCGACCAAAGTGTAGATGAAGAACTTGATTGCGGCATATTCTTTGCGGGGACCGCCCCAAATACCGATTAAGAAATACATTGGCAGCAGCATCAATTCCCAAAATACGTAGAACAGGAAGAAATCCAACGCTACGAAAACGCCCATCATGCCTGCATCCAAAAGCAAGTACATGGCGAAATAGCCCTTGGCTGCTTTTTCGATGCCAAAAGACGCAAAAGACGCCACAAAACATACTAAAGCAGTTAAAAGAACCATCGGTGCGCTAATGCCGTCGATGCCGACAAAATATTCGATATTTACATTGCCTACTCCGGGCAAAATTGCGCTAATCCAAGGCACTTTTTCGACGAATTGGAATCCCGAAATTTGGTTAATGCCGGTAAGTCCATTATTATAATTTAGGTAAATGATTACCGCTAATATGAGTTGGACAAATGTGAACAAAACGGTTGTCCAACGCAATAAAACATGCGAAACTTTTTTGCTGCGTTCGTCCTTGCCTGCTGGAATCAGCGCTATAAGCAGCATTCCGAGTATCGGTAAAAAAGTAATCCAGGTTAATATCGAGGAGCCAAAAGTGGTTGATATATCGCCTCCCATTAATCCTCCGGTGGTGTTATATTTAATTTAGTTATTAATTTTCAGTTATTTATGAACTTTAGTTAAAAGTTATAAGTTATTAGTTGAAACTTCTGAAAAAGTCCTGAAATGTGTCATTCCGGGCTTGACCCGGAATCCATCTTGCAGACTGACACTCATTTTGAAGGTTCGATGCTGAAACAAGTTCAGCATGACA
>CAYLSY010000175.1:0-5912 GCA_964386275.1 uncultured Hyphomicrobiales bacterium | reverse complement strand
CTATTTCCCCCAAAAAAAATGAAATAATATTAATTATACACGAATTTCTTTTAAATTTAAAATTTTTACGCTTGGAAAGTTGTAACCGCCATCAAATTTCCAATATTAGTGGCGGAAGTGCCTTTCGCCAGTGAATACCATTGCCATTCCAGCTTTATCGGCGGCTTCGATTACTTCGGCGTCGCGTGTTGAACCGCCGGGTTGAATAACGGCAGTAGCGCCTGCTTCGGCGGCATATTCCACACCGTCGGCAAATGGGAAGTATGCATCGGACGCTAAAGTTGAGCCTTTAAGGTCAATCCCCATCATCTTGGCTTTTTCGACTGCAATGCGCGATGAATCGACTCGAGACATTTGTCCGGCGCCTATTCCCAAAGTACGGTCGGCAGCAGAAAACACAATAGCATTCGATTTCACATGTTTTGCGATTTTCCAGCCGAAAAGCAAGGACTGCATTTCATCATCTGTAGGATGGCGCTTGGTGACAACTTTCAGATTATTCACATCAAATAGTGATTTATCGCTTGTCTGCACAAGAAAACCACCGCCTGCAACTGATTTCACATCATATCGAATAGAAGCGCTTAGCAAATTGTAATCTGCGCGAATAAGTCTGCGGTCGCGTTTTTTTGTAAGAATCGCCAAGGCATCTTCGGTAAAGTCTGGCGCAATAATCAACTCGGTAAACAAGCTGTGGACGGTTTCAGCAGTCTCCTTGTCTACTGGTTTGTTGACAACGATAATCCCACCAAACGGCGAAGCGGTATCCGTGGCATAGGCTTTGTGAAACGCTTCGGACAAAGTGGCTGCGGTTGCCGCTCCGCAGGGATTTGTATGCTTGATAATCGCCAACGCCGGCTTGTCGTCGAACTCTAAAATGAGTTTTGCGGCGGCGTCGATATCGATTATGTTGTTGTACGAAAGCTCTTTGCCGTGTAGCTGCTCGAATATTTTCAGGAATTTGCCATATAGCATCGCCTTTTGGTGCGGATTTTCGCCGTAACGCAGCTTTTGTGCCACTCGAAGAGGCAAGCCATAGATTTCAGGGAAATCTATACCGTTGAAACGATTGAAATAACCAGAAATAAATGAATCATAATGTGACGTATGCTGAAAAACCTCGCCTGCAAGCGTAACGCGATATTCTTCGGACAATGTCATGTCGTTTTGCTTGAGCATGTCGATAATCTCGGAATAGCGCTCTGGATTGACCACCGGAGCCGTCCATTTGTAGTTCTTAGCTGCCGAACGAAGCATTGTCGGACCGCCGATGTCGATGTTTTCGACGATTTCGGCGTGAGTGGCGCCGCGCTCGAGCGTTGCTTCGAAAGGATAAAGATTGACAACGACCAAGTCGATAGATTTAATATCATGTTGAGTCGTTTGCTCAATATGTTCATTTTTATCGAGTTCGGCAAGCAAACCACCATGAATCAGCGGATGCAATGTTTTCAATCTGCCGTCGAGTATTTCCGGAAAAGACGTGATTTCGCTAATACTCTTAACTGCAACTCCGGCACTGGCTAACGCCGATTGAGTGCCGCCGGTTGAAAAGATTTCTACGCCCATTGCCGCGAGTTGTTGCGCAAATTCGACTATACCGGTTTTGTCCGAAACAGAGATAATTGCGCGTTTGATTTTGTATTCCGATGGTATCATTAAAATATCCTTAATTTATTTAGTTTAATACTAATTTTAATACTAATATTGATTTTTCAACAAATCGGGTCGCCTGAGACGAGTTTTTTCATAAGCTTGCTCGTGACGCCATTTTTCGATTTCCATGTGATTTCCCGAAAGCAGCGCTTCGGGTACTTTCATTCCACGAAACTCCGCCGGACGCGTGTAGTAGGGCGCTTCGAGCAATCCGTCTTGAAACGAATCGCCCAATGCCGAGGCAGCATCGCCCAATGCGCCAGGAATAAGCCTTATAAGAGAGTCGATAAGCACCATTGCAGGCAATTCGCCACCAGTTAAAACATAGTCACCAATTGAAATTTCGCGAGTTATCAGCGTATCGCGGATTCTTTGGTCTATACCCTTGTAATGTCCGCATAATATGATGATGTTACCTTTCATCGAAAGTTCATTGGCAATCGACTGATTAAGCGTTTCGCCGTCTGCGCTCATATAGATGATTTCGTCGTAATTGCGCTCGGCTTTCAACTTTTCGATGCACTTGAATACCGGCTGGCAGCTAATTATCATTCCGCCGCCGCCGCCGAATGGCGCATCGTCGATATGTCGGAAGCGGTCTTCGGCGTAATCATGAAGGTTGTGCAGCACGTATTCGACCAAATCTTTTTCGCGGGCAATCTTCAATATGCTCGACGAAAGAACCGATTCGAACATCGACGGAATCGCAGTTATTATATCGATACGCATCTTCATTTTTAGTTATTCTTTCCTTTTAACTAAATCCGCAAGTCCATCGAGCATAAATATTTCTACGATTTTTTTCTTAATATCCACTTTTTTTACGACATCAGCAATAAACGGAACCGGCAGCTCACCTTCGCTTGTCGTAACGACGAATACGTCGTTTGCAGGCAGCAGCAGAACATCCTTCAACGTTCCGATTTCAGCCTTAGTATCAACGTCGATTACTTTGCAGCCGATTAAATCCCCTACGAAATACGATTCTTCGTCGCCAAAGCGCAACAGCTCTTCCTCGATGAATATTCCCTGTTCGCGAAGTTGTTTGGCAGCTATGTCGCTTTTGACTTCGGCAAAAGAGCAAATGGTTCTGCCGCGCTTGTTTTCCCAGCTTTTAACAGTATAAGCGCGGGCAAATTGCTCGGAAAATCCAACGGATACTTGCGTTCCTTTGGCTATGTCGCTCAAATCCGCAGGAGTGTGGTAAACTATGAATTCGCCGCGAAATCCGTAATGAGAGCCGATTGTGCCGATATATTTGAGCGCCATTGCTTATTTTATTATAATTATTATTATTCAATATAGAAATACAAAAATAAGCAACATAAATGATAATAATAAATGATAATAAATAATTCCATTTCATTCTCCACTTTGGTTAAGGCGCTTATTTTTTATCTAAATAGCGAATATTAAATAAATTAATCTGTCATTAAAGCGGAAATTTCTTAATTTTGTATTATATTTAAAAATTTAAGTAAAAGAAACAAGGAAAGAATTATGTCGGGTCACAGCAAATGGGCTAACATTAAACACCGCAAAGGCGCTCAGGATGCCAAAAGAGGAAAAATTTTCACTCGAATTGCAAAAGAAATCACAATTGCAGCTCGCGAAGGCGGCGGCGACCCCGATATGAACCCCCGCTTGCGTTTGGCAATTCAAAATGCCAAAGCGGAAAACATGCCGATGGAAAACGTCAAGCGCGCAATACAAAAAGGCACGGGCGAAATTACCGGCGTCAATTACGAAGAAATTACCTACGAAGGCTATGCGCCGCTTGGAGTTGCAGTTATCGTCGAAACCGTAACCGACAACCGCAACCGCACATTCAGCGAACTGCGCTCGCAATTCGGCAAGCTCGGAGGCAATTTGGGCGAACCCGGCTCGGTGGCGTGGAATTTCGACCGCAAAGGAACGATTCAAATCAAAACCGAGGGCAAAACCGAAGACGAACTTCTGGAGCATGTCTTGGAATCCGGCGCCGAAGACCTCGAATTCGATGAGGAATCAAGCCGAATAATTACAGCGTTCGAATCTCTTGCCCAATCAAGCAAATACTTCGAAGAAAAGAAGTTCAGCATTACCGAATCTAAATTCGAATACCTGCCCAAAACAACAATTAAAATCGAAAATACTAACGATGCCAAGCGTATATTAAAATTCTTCGATGGTATCGAAGACCTCGACGATGTGCAAAACGTTTACGGTAACTATGAGTTTACTGATGCGGTTATGGATGAATTGGCTAAGGAATAAATTGCTTTAAGTTGCTATTAAATGAATAGCTTATTACATTTGCTTATTATGGAGATGAATTGAAGGTTCGACATGAGATTTAGAAACATTATTATCATCCTGACCTTAATTACGTTATGCTTTTTCGGGCTGCAGGCTAAAGATGGCAGGAAGGTTACTGTTTATCTCGATAACGGAACGCTTCGTTCAGGCGAATTGCTATCGGTCCGCGACAGTTTCGTCGTAATAACGAATTTTACCGTTCAGCATGATTCGGAGCTTATTTCTAATCCACAAATAATTCACGTTTTTCCGAACAAAGACATTCTTCAGATTAAACTTGAAAAAATAGAAAGCGACGCAGTATTTACCGGCGCTTTAATCGGCGGACTCATCGGATTGGCTGCGGATGTTGTCATACTCGCTACACGGAAATCCGATACTCAGGCATCTTATCCAGGGATTTCGCTTTACGGTTTGATTGCTGGATTGCTTGGGGGATATTTTGTGTCGTCTAACACTTCGAAGCCCGAAGAATTTGCCCTGCCCTCAATAAAATACGGTTTTTCGTATTTGAAGCAATATTCAAGGTATAGCTTTGGCGAACCGACAAAGTTTTACGATATAGTCAATACTAAAATTAAGGCGATGAAGAAATAAAAAAAAAGGCGGACTTAACCGCCTTTTTTTTAATTATTTAATATGTAATCTTTTTAATATGTAATCTGGAAGCGTCTCTTAAGGCATCTTCAGGTATTGAAACATTTCCGTTATATTCGAGATAATTTCCTCGCTCATTCTATCCAATGGAACAAGATTGTGAACAATTCCGGTTTCGATGACCGTTTTTGGCATCGAGGGCGCAATAGCAGTCGCAGGGTCTTGCACTAAAACCAAGCCCTGGTGTGAAGCAATTTGAGCTGCGCCTTGCGAAGCGTCGCGTCCCAAGCCAGTTAGAATAACAGCGATACAATACTTGCCATATGCGGCGGAAGCCGAGCGGAACAACGGGTCGGCAGCCGGTCTAACGTAATTTTCCTTTGGACCGTCGTCGAGCTGAATCCTTAGGTCAACCGGATTAATTCTCAAGTGGCGGTCGCCCGGTGCAATATAGATATTACCGGGTTCGCTCGGAGCGTTGTGAATGGCAAGGTTCACATGCAGCGGAGTTTCGCGCTGAAGCCTTTGGGCAAATGTTTCGAGCATCCACGGCGGTCCGTGCTGGACAACATAGAAAGCGGCAGGAGTGTCTTCTGGTATTCGTTTGAAAATTTCTATCAATGTTGGCGGTCCGCCAGTGCTTGTTGCAACGACAACTCCAACAAAAGGTGGCTTAATATCGGTCGAAAGAGTAACAACCGGGCTGTATTTCGAAGGCATTTCCTGCATTTTGCGGTCCAATCCGTCTTTTACTCGAGTCAGCAATTCATCGACATCGAGCGGTTTTGCAATGTAATCGTCTGCGCCGGATTCGAGGGCATATTGGCGAGCGCCGTCGGAAACCAGAGCCGTAATCATAATTATCAGCGGCACATCTTTAATTGATTGCCTTACTTTCCGAATAAGTTCGATGCCATCCATCTGGGGCATCATCCAATCTGTCAGCAGGGCATCGAATGTTTCGTTCTCCATATGCTTCATGGCTTCAACGCCGTTATGCGCCACTACAACCATGTAACCGGCTTTTGTCAATATTCTTTTCAAAAGAATCGAATTAGTTAACTCGTCTTCGGCTACGAGGATTTTTTTAATTTCTGCCATTACTTTGCTAATCTATTGGTAATATAAATTGTTCGTTGAATATTTTTGAATTAATTCAATATTTAACCTCTGAAAAAGAAATTATCACAGGATGTCCTTCACTACTTGCTTAAGTATCTATTCTTTTAAAATATTTGCACGTTTGCATGATGAATACCAAGTCAAGCACGGAATGAAATTTTATCTAATTTTTTTCAGAGCTTTCAATATTTTTAAAATTTCTTCACTTCGTAATAAAAATTCACTTCGTTACATATTGC
>CAYLSY010000174.1:0-5962 GCA_964386275.1 uncultured Hyphomicrobiales bacterium | reverse complement strand
ATTTAATGTCGGGTATTAGAGAAAATGCCCTTAAAAGAATGGATAAAAAATCACCAGCTGAATTATCAGCTTCATGGTCATCAGAAGATCTGCTTTATTCAGGAGTAGGAAATGCAATTTTTATTATTTTTGCATGTTTATTTTTTACTCAATAAATAAAAAAAAGATGGCAAATAATCCCGTCCTTTCAGCTCCTTACCTGCTTAGCGCAGATGATTTAAATTATAATGATGTTTATTCCATTTTCAATAAAGCTAAATATTTCCTCGATACTTACAAACCCGGCGAGCGTTTCGACGATTTAAAGGGCAAAACAGTCGCTTTGGCTTTCTTTGAGCCTTCGACCCGGACGAAAATGTCTTTCGAGCTTGCAGCCAAGCGGCTTTCCGCCGATGTCGTATCGTTTCAATCTTCGTCGAGCAGTTTGACGAAAGGCGAATCGCTAATTGACACACTTCGGACAATAGAGGCGATGGGAGTGCAGATATACGTGATTCGCCACGGCTGCAGCGGCGTACCGGTATTCCTGCAAGAAAATACAAATGGCATTATTATCAATGCCGGCGATGGAAAACATGAGCATCCGACACAAGCTTTGCTTGATTCATTCACGCTTTACCGTCATTTCGGAAAACTCGAAGGTTTGAAATTGGCTATTATCGGCGATATTTTGCATAGCCGCGTTGCACGTTCAAATCTGACGATGCTTCGCACGCTCGGCGCCGAAGTCAAGCTCTTCAGCCCCGGCACTCTGATACCCGAACGCCGTTTTCTGAATGGAACAGAAGTATTCGATAACTTGAACGACGCAATTGATTGGGCAGACGTCATCATGGTGCTTCGACTGCAAAAAGAGCGTATGGATTCAGGCTTGCTGCCAACAATGCGCGAATTTTCGCAGTATTTCGGCGTTTCGTTCGAGCAGTTTTCAAGAAAAGCAAACCTTGTGCTGCTGCATCCGGGTCCGGTTAATTACGGTATCGAGCTTGATTATCTACTTAGTTCATACCCGAATGTATTGATTCAAACACAAGTTACTCATGGCGTTTATATTCGCATGGCTGTGTTGTCATTGCTTGCTGGGAATTTATAAAAAATGCGGTGTGCCACACTTTTTACTGAGTGGCACATCAAAAAAAATATTTAAATACCAATCACTTCAAGAAATCCGGCACTCTTGCCATTTCGATTTTTACTTGTTTCCAGACATTGAAATTATAGTATGGCTCTTGGTTTAACCACTTTTCGAACATTTCTTCGCGCGAAGCAAATTGCACCAAAAGCATAGAACCGATTAGCTTGTCCTCGTTATTGACTATTCCGGCGGCATGAAGCAAAAATCCCTTGTCTTTCAGCTCTTTTAATCCGTCGAGATGTTGTTGGCGGACTGCCATTCTGCGTTCATACGCCTTGTCGTCATCGCCATCGTAACCAGTTACAATAAATTCCATCATGTTCTCCGTTTAATATACTTTCTTTATTGCGTTATAATAACAAACATCAAGGCAGTTGCCGCATTCATGACAGCGCTTTGAATCAATTTCAATTTGTTTCAATTCTCTTACGATAGCATCAAAATCGGGACAATATGTTTCTTTTATGCAATCACCACAACTTGTGCATAAAATAATATCAATTGATGGAGCTTGATTATTGTCAGTATGTATTACTTCGATTGCATCATATTCACAAACCGGAAGACACTTGCCGCATGATGAGCATAAATCTTCTGTTATTGCGGCTTTTGCAGGACTAATCGCATTTAGCGGACAAGCGTCGATACATTTGCCGCATCGACTGCATAACCCCGTATCGATTTCCATATGATTTGTGCCAGAATAAAATGCTTTTGGCTCGCAAACGAAAATACACTGAGAATGGCATCCTGCCTTGCCACAGCTGTTTTTAACAGTATAAAATTCTTTAGAATATATAATGCAATTGCCTTCGTATCTGCAAACATCGATACATTTTCCGCAACCAATACATTTATCTTCATTTATTCGATACTTTGGACTAGTAACATTTATCGCTTTCTGTGAACACTTGGGAACACATTTTGAACATAGGTTGCATTTGTTAGTATCAATGAAATATTTCGACTTTTCGGGTAATTGTATAGCTTGGTAATAACAAAATTCAAGGCAATTGCCGCAACCGATGCATAAATCCTTATTTGGAGCTATTCTTGCTATGGGGTTAACCGAATTTTCGGCGCATGATGTTAAAAACGAAAGCGCCACAGGACATAGTCCGGTTATAGCGGCTGCAGCCCCAGCTTTTATTATGATTCTGCGCTTATCATTCATAAAAATGGTTTATTCAAATGCTATTTATTCATTGTGCAATTCGGCTAATGCTTCAATCTTGCTTCGAGTGGCATCAATCAGATCTTTGATTGTTTCCTGGCTTAGCATTGCGTATGTTTCGTCGCGTAATTTGCCCCATTTGTTGTGTACCGGACATGGTGTCTGGGTGCCGCACCCCGGAAAACCAAGCACGCAATTATGAAAAATTTCCAAACCGTCGATAGCGATTACTATATCAATCAAACGCAGTTCTTCAGGATTTCTTGAAAAATAAAAACCGCCGTTCTTGCCTTTTCTCGAAGATATTATGCCATAATTAGACAATTTCTGCATAATTTTGGATACAAATTCCTTCGGCACACCTAATTGTTTCGAAATATCGAAAGCGCTGAAGAATTTTCCTTTTTCCTGAACGGATAAAAACAATACAGCTTGCAATGCGTACTCGCAACTCTTTGAGAATATTACTGTCATTCTTTCCTATTCCTTTTCTCTAAGCATGCAACTTAATATTTTTTTTTATCTTTTTTAAAAAATATTTGCTAATAAGATATTTTTATCTTAATTTTGAATCAGATAATATTATCCGATTTAAAAAAGGTGTTTTAATGAAAAGAAAAATCATCCAAATCGACGAAGAAAAATGCACCGGCTGCGGGCTTTGCGTACCGGAATGCAAAGAAGGCGCATTGCAAATCATCGAAGGCAAAGCGCGTCTAATCAGCGATTTATTTTGCGATGGATTGGGAGCTTGTATCGGTTACTGCCCCGAAGACGCAATAACGATTGTTGAAAAGGAAGCAGAACCATACGACGAGCGTAGTGTTATCGAATCGCTTGCCCAAAAGCCGATAGCCGTTGTCGAAGCTCACCTTAAACATTTAATAGAACACAACGAAATTGATTTATATAATCAAGCAGTTGAGAGATTGAAGGAATTAGGTATCGCTAACTCCGTTAAACTAAATAAGCAAACACCGGCTCATACGGCGGCGTGCGGTTGCATGGGTTCGGCAGAAAAGGAGATAAAAAAACATTCCGATAACAATAATTCGGGTAGTGTCGTTTCGGAACTTCGCCAATGGCCCATTCAATTGCACTTGGTGAACCCATTGGCTCAGTATTTTAAAGGAAGCAGTCTTACGATTCTTTCAACATGTTCACCAATTGCCTATGGTAATATTCAAAAGGATTATGTCGCGGGCAACGCATTGGCGATAGCATGCCCGAAACTCGATTACACTGCGCCTTATGCTCAAAAACTTGCTGAAATCTTTGCAAAAGGAAATACTCCCAAGGTTACTGTTGTGCTTATGGAAGTGCCGTGCTGCAAAGGATTATCGAAGATTGCGCAAGATGCTCGGCAACAATCCGGCAGAAGCGATTTAATAATCGAAGAGCATGTTATATCGCTTGACGGGAAATTAATTTCGGTTAATAGAATTTAGATATTAGTAATTCAATTTGTATATACGAAAAAGTATTTGAACAGACTAAGAATATATCCCGAACAGACTGAATGACAATTTCATAATAATGATAATTATAATTAGAAGCTCACAAAAAAGGGCAAATTATGATTTGTCATGCTGAACTTGTTTTCGGGCATCCATCCTTAAAAGTGTGCGCCAACCTGCAAGACGGCTTCAGGGTCAAGCCCTGAATGACACAAGATAGGAATTTTTTTAATGTTTTCGACACATAATACAACACTTATAACACATAATTAATAATTCAAAATTAATAATTAATAATTACTTTCGGAGGTTTCATGTTTTGTTTTCAGTGCCAAGAATCTATTAACGGAGTCGGATGCGAAAAAAAAGCCGGCTATTGCGGTAAAACCGAAGAAGTGGCTGAACTCCAGGATATACTTGTATATTTGACCAAAGGGCTTGCTTCGGTTGCAACAAAGGCTCGCCAAATCGGAGTAATCGACAACGAAGTCGATAGATTCGTCTGCTATTCTTTGTTTGTTACAATAACAAATGCGAATTTCGATAAGAACGCAATACTCCAGAATATCGAAAAAGCATTAATTCTAAGGGATAGCCTAAAGAAAAAAGCTGAACATAGCGGAATAACATTTGCAGATGCTCACGATTGCGTTAATTGGCGCCCTGCTAACGATGACTCAATTGAGGCGAAAGCCAAATCAATCGGAGTCTTATCAACAGCCAACGAAGATATTCGTTCACTGAAGGAACTGATAATTTACGGCGTTAAAGGTATGGCAGCATATACGGAACATGCCGCTAATCTCGGTTTCGAAGACGAAAATATTTATTCGTTTATAGAAAATACTCTTTCACGTACGCTCGAAGAAGACATAACCATCGATGAATTAATCAAACTAACGATGGAAACTGGTAAATACGGGGTCGAAGCAATGGCGCTGCTCGACAAAGCTAACACGACAAGTTACGGTAATCCGGAAATTACTAAAGTAAATATTGGTGTTGGCACGAATCCAGGCATTTTGATTAGCGGACATGATTTGAAGGATATTGAAGAATTGCTTAAGCAGACAGAAGGCACCGGCGTTGATGTCTACACTCACAGCGAAATGCTGCCAGCTCATTATTATCCTGCGTTCAAGAAATATTCGCACTTTATTGGTAATTATGGGTCATCGTGGTGGCGCCAAACCGAAGAATTCGAATCGTTCAACGGACCGATTTTATTTACGACCAATTGTCTTGTGCCTCCGAAATCAAATGCTGGATATTCCGAAAGAGTGTATACTACAGGCGCAGCTGGATTTTCAGGTTTCAAGCATATCGAAGACAGAAAACCGGGCGCAATGAAGGATTTTTCACCGATTATCGAACACGCAAAGAAATGCGCTCCGCCCAAAGAAATCGAAAAAGGCGAAATCGTAGGCGGATTTGCTCATAATCAAGTGCTGGCGCTTGCAGATAAGATAATCGATGCAGTAAAGACCGGCGCAATTAAGAAATTTGTTGTTATGGCTGGTTGCGACGGTCGTATGAAATCACGTGAGTATTACACTGAATTTGCGCAGAAATTACCTAAAGATACCGTGATTCTTACTGCCGGTTGCGCAAAATACAGATACAACAAATTGCCTCTAGGAGACATCGGGGGCATTCCACGGGTTATCGACGCTGGGCAGTGCAACGATTCATATTCCCTTGCAGTTGTTGCGTTAAAGCTTAAGGAAGTCTTTGGCTTTGATGACATCAATAAGCTGCCGATTGTTTACAATATTGCTTGGTACGAACAAAAAGCTGTTATTGTGCTGCTAGCGCTGCTTTACCTTGGGGTAAAGAACATTCATTTAGGCCCGACCCTTCCGGCATTTTTATCTCCGAATATTGCAAAGTTCCTTGAAGAGAACTTTGAAATTGCTGGAATTGGCAATGTTTCAGATGATTTAAAGACGATGATGAACTAATCCAAAATTTCAAATTGAGAATTATTTAATTCTTGAGTAAACTATACAATTATGGCAATTAATTAATTGTCATTACATATATTTGAGATTTATTTCAAAGAAATGAAGTATTTGGAAGGTTATTACCTTTTGAATACTTCTTTTTTTTTATTTTCCATTGAAAAATAAATTAAAAAGATGTTGTCATGCTGAACTTGTTTTCGGGCATCCATCCTTAAAAGTGTGCGCCAACCTG
>CAYLSY010000173.1:0-5985 GCA_964386275.1 uncultured Hyphomicrobiales bacterium | reverse complement strand
AAAAAATAGAAGTAAAAATGAGTCTTATTAAATTAAAGAACAATAAATATTAATTATAAACGACTTAATAAAATTGTAATGTGTAAAATCAAACCGGTTAAGTGATGAACAATTCTAAAATTATTGGCGAAGGCATTACGTTCGACGACGTATTGCTTGTGCCGGGCTATTCCGAAGTGTTGCCAAGAGAAACAAACCTTACGACCAATTTAACAAAAAAAATCAGACTTAATATACCAATAGTCAGCGCAGCAATGGATTCGGTAACCGAATCCGAAATGGCTATTTCGCTTGCCCGCGAAGGCGGTATTGGCGTTGTGCATAAGAACATGACCATTGAGCGTCAAGCCGACCATATAGACCGCGTAAAACGCAGCGAAAGCGGCATGATTCATAAGCCAATAACCCTAAAGGCAAACAATACAATCAAAGATGCTCAGGATTTAATGGCAAAATTTTCGATTTCGGGAATACCAATTATCGACGACAACAACAAGCTAATCGGAATAATTACTAATCGCGATTTACGTTTTAATCCTGACCCGAATGAATTGATTTCAACCAAGATGACGAGCGGTAATTTGCATACCGCGCCTATCGGCACAACACTCGACGAAGCGGAAAAGCTTTTACAGAATCACCGTATCGAGAAACTGCCCGTAGTAGATGAAACGGGACATTTGCGCGGCTTGATTACTTTCAAGGATATTCAAAAGAAGAAAAAATACCCTAATGCTTGCAAAGACGAACTTGGACGATTGCGCGTCGGAGCGGCTGTCGGAACTGCTGCCGATACCTTAGAACGTGTTGCCGCTTTAATTGAATCTGGCGCAGACGCTATTTTTATCGATACTGCTCATGCGCACACAATCAGCAATATAAACATGGTGAAATCTATAAAGGCAAGGTATCCGAATGTGCAACTTGTCGCAGGAAATGTCGGGCGTCCAGAAGCTGCTGAAATGCTTATTGATGCAGGCGCCGATTGTGTGAAAATCGGTATTGGACCCGGTTCGATATGCACAACTCGAATTATTGCCGGAGTAGGAGTGCCTCAATTGACAGCAATAATGGACATATATGAAGTTGCCTCGAAACACGGCATTCCAATAATCGCAGACGGTGGAATTAAACAAACCGGCGACGTAGCCAAGGCAATTGCCGCAGGCGCCGATTCCGTTATGATTGGCAGTCTGCTTGCCGGCCATGAGGAAAGCCCCGGTGAGAAACTCTTTTACGAGGGACGCGTTTACAAGGTCTATCGCGGAATGGGCTCGCTCGGCGCAATGAACAAAGGTTCCGCTGACAGATATTTCCAAGATGTTGAAGAGGAAATTACAAAACTAGTGCCTGAAGGCATCGAAGGACGGGTTCCATTCAAAGGCAGAGTCAGCGATACGATTTACCAAATACTCGGCGGATTACGCGCTTCGATGGGCTATTGCGGCTGCGGAACTATTGATGAAATGAAAACAAAAGCTCGTTTTATTAAAATGACCTCCGCAGGACTCAGAGAATCACACCCGCATGATGTTTATATTACTAAGGAATCACCTAACTATTTTATGAAATGATTTTTGTTGAATAATAAATTGATTAAAGACATGGCAAAGAAAACCAAGCAGGAAGTTACAGAAGCACAGCCAACATATCCTAAAATGGCTGATACAAGGCTCGAACAGTTGCATTTTATGTTGGAAGACACAAAAACTGACGCAATGGTAGTGAGTTATCTGCCGAACATCAGGTATTTGACCAACTTTTCGGGTTCGGCGGCAACTCTATTCATTTCGAAAGACGAAATCCATTTTATTTCAGACGACCGTTATGAAGAACAAATCAAAACTGAACTTTTTCCGTTGCCGAATCTTAAGACATATATTACTCGTGACCCATGGAAAGTCGCTAAGGATAAGGGAATCTTAAAAAAAATCCAAACTCTTGCATTCGAATCCGACAGAATTAATTATTCCGATGCAGTAAACATAAGAAACCGCATTCGCCCTATAAAATTTAAACCTGTCAATAACCTTGTCGAGCGCTTTACCATGCCGAAATCGCCTGAAGAGCTTGAATCCATTCAAAAAGCAGCCGACATTTCAGTTCAAGTCTATGAAAAAATACTACCAATGATAAAGCCCGGCGTAACCGAAAAGGATATCGCCATTGAAATCATATATCAAACTCGAAAACTTGGTTCCGAAGGCGATGCTTTCGATATCATCGTTACAAGCGGACCTCGGGGAGCGATAGTTCACGGCAAACCGACGGATAAAAAAATAAAATCTGGCGACATAGTCCTTATGGATTTCGGATGCCGAGTAAACGGCTTCTGTTCGGATATTTCGCGCACCGTTGCCGTTGGAAAAGCGACAAAAGAACAGAAACAACTCTACAAAATTATCAACAGCGCTAAAGATGCCGCCATTCAAACCGTAAAACCCGGCATGAACGGCAAAACACTCGACCATTCAGCGCGCTCAATCATCGAAAAAGAAGGCTTTGGCAAGTTTTTCCAGCACTCGCTCGGACACGGCATCGGATTGGAAGACCACGAAATGCCGACAATTACTTTCCGGCTCGATGACCAAATAATACCTGAGTATAGTGTACTTGCCATCGAACCCGGCGTTTATCTTCCCGATAAATACGGAATGAGAATCGAAGATATGGTTTATATTACCCGCTACGGCGCAAAAATGCTCACGAAAGCTCCAGACGAGCTTCCAGTTGTATAATATGGTTGAATAATTCTATTATAAAGAAAAATGAATAAATATTAATTATACGCATATTTCTTTTAAATCACATTGTTTACGCTTGAAAAGTGGCAACCGCCACCTTATATTTAACCCCAAACTCAATAGACAAATCGCATTGTTTCTGTTTGTTTGCTAATAGATGACTTATCAAGAAATTTCTTTTCAAAGGGAGTAGGGGGGATTTTCTTGATTAGCAGACCTTTTTAGTAGGTTTTAACTATTTCTAATGCGTAATCTGAGTTCAATATTATTACTAAAAGAGCCTGCCAATTATCAAACTGGCAGGCTCTTTCTTTATCTTCAATTATTCACTATATGTTATTAGCTATTCACTAATCATCCCACCATGCTCTGTCCAAGCTCGAACGCTTCGCGATTGAGCGGCAGCAATTTATGGTAGCGTTCCGGCAGAACGCCAGCAAGGGCTTTCATAATGGTTTCCGGTTCGACAACCTTGCGAGCCTTGATGAATGCGCCAAGCACAATCATATTCATTACTTTTGTGTTTTTCAGCTTAACGGCTGCGCCGCTGGCGTCGAGGGCGTAGATGTTGATGTCCGAGCGAGTTGGAGGCGCTACAACACCTGAAATATCGTAAAAAATATTGCCGCCGGGTTTAATTTTTGCTTCGAATTTATCAACCGAAGGCTGATTGAGCGCAACGACAGTATCGAAGCGCGAGATAATCGGCGAGCTAATCAGCTTATCCGATACGATTGTGATGCAATTAGCGGTGCCGCCGCGCATTTCCGGACCATACGAAGGCATCCAGGTTACTTCCTTGTCTTCGATAATGCCGGCGTAGCCGAGCAGCATACCCATTGTCAGGACGCCTTGTCCGCCGAATCCCGAGAAAATTGATTCTTCTGTCATATTACTTTACCTCCGGAACTTTAATATCACCAAGCGGATAGAACGGGAGCATTTTTTCTTCGATGAACTTGTTCGATTCGAGCGGAGTCATTTTCCAATTCGACGGACAGTTCGATACGATTTCAACGAGGCTAAATCCCATGCCTTTACCCTGATAAGTTAATGCGTTTTTAATTGCTTTCTTTGCCTTGCGGACGTTGACGACATTGTTAACCGCTTGACGCGTAACGTAGCAAGCTCCGGGCAAAGTAGCGATTATTTCTGTAATCCTGAGCGGATGACCTTGAGTTTTAACGTCGCGACCATAAGGCGAGGTTGTCGTTACCATGCCGGGAAGCGTCGTGGGAGCCATTTGTCCGCTTGTCATGCCGTAAATACCGTTGTTGATGAAAATCGTCGTGATGTTTTCACCACGGTTTGCCGCATGAATTGTCTCGGCAGTGCCGATGGCAGCTAAATCGCCATCCCCTTGATAAGTAAAGACATACTTATCGGGCATTGTGCGCTTAATGCCGGTTGCAACGGCAAGGGCGCGTCCGTGGGCGGCTTCGCTCATGTCAATATCCATGTAAAAGTAGGCAAAAACGGAACATCCGACCGGCGCAACACCGATTGTTTTGTTCTGAATGCCCATCTCTTCAATAACTTCCATTAAAATTTTGTGTGCCACTCCGTGTCCGCAACCCGGGCAATAGTGAAGCTCAGTCGAAGTCAAGGTCGAAGGCTTGCGGTAAACCAAGTTTTCCGGCACGCGAATGTCTTTTTTCATATCTATTTTTTCGCTCATTTTCCTTCTCCTTATTTAATAAATACTTTTTCAAAGTGTGCAAGGATTTCTTCGGGTGTGGGAATAACGCCGCCGGTACGACCGTAAAACTCGACCGGTATCTTGCATTCGACCGATAGCTTTACGTCTTCGACCATTTGACCGGCGTTCATTTCGACGTCCAAAATACCTTTGACTTGCCCGGATAATTCTTTGAATATCTTTTTGGGGAAGGGGAAGAGCGTGCGGGGACGAAGCAAGCCGATTTTATAGCCTTTTTCGCGTCCTAATTCCATGGCTTTCAGGCAAATACGAGCAGCCACACCGCAACCGGTGATCAGGTATTCCGCGTCGTCGCAATTCATTTTTTGGTAAAGGACTTCCTTTTCTTCCATCTCGCGATATTTTGCCTGCAAACGATTGTTAATCGCTTCGAATGCTTCAGGCTCGAAGTGTAAAGAAGTAATGAAACGACGTTCTCCATTGGCGGGTTTACCGGTAGTTGCCCACGGTTGGTTGCGCTCGATACGCTCCATTTGCGGGAAGAGTTCGACTTTTTCCATCATCTGTCCGATTGCGCCGTCTGCCAATATCATAGCCGGATTGCGGTATTTTTCCGCAAGCTCGAAACCGAGTTTGACGAAATCAACCATTTCCTGAACGCTGTTCGGTGCGAGAACGATTAATTTATAATCGCCATGTCCGCCGCCTTTAACAGCTTGGAAATAATCGCCTTGTGCCGGTTGAATCGTTCCCAGACCCGGACCCCCGCGATTGACGTTAGCCAATAGGCAGGGCAATTCCGCTCCTGCGATGTATGAAAGACCTTCCTGCATTAAGCTGATACCGGGCGAGGACGATGTTGTCATTACCCGCTTGCCGGCGCCAGCTGCGCCGTAAATCATATTAATGGCTGAAACTTCGCTTTCAGCCTGAAGAATGACCATGCCGGTGCGTTTTGTGGCATGGATTGCCAAATATTCAAGTACTTCCGATTGGGGAGTGATAGGATAACCGAAATATGCGTCGCAGCCGGCGCGTATCATCGCTTCGGCGAGCGCTTCGTTACCCTTCATTAGTTTTTTATCACCCATAACAACTCCTAATTCTATATTACTGTGAGCGTTACTGATTTAGTTTATTTAAGTTTTTGTTCATAGGCGCTTTGGGCGCATTTTTTAAAAAAGTCGGTTACTTCGTTTTTTCGACTTTGCGATAGACAGTGATAATTGCGTCCGGACAAACGATTGCGCAAGCGGCGCAGCCGGTGCAGTTGTCGTTGACCTGCACGCAGTAGCGGTAGCCTTTTTGGTTAATTGTGTCCGATAACGCCAGAGTTACCTCCGGGCAGGCGACCAAACAAAGCTCGCATCCTTTGCATCTTTCAAAATCGATTACTATATCGCCGATTACTTTAGCCATCATTGACCCCTGTTTTTTTGTATGAAACCTATTGTTTTTATTAAAATTAAAAATATAAAAAATCAACTTACGAATTTTACGGGAATTTTCAAAAGTAAATATGGCATATTCTTGTTTATACTACGCACATGAAAATTAAAATACTTGAAAAAGTAAAACGTT
>CAYLSY010000172.1:0-5993 GCA_964386275.1 uncultured Hyphomicrobiales bacterium | reverse complement strand
GGAAGAAGAGCACTTTCTTAAAAATTTATTCGACTACATTATATTTAATCTTTTGACCATAACTTTAATATTTTTTATAAAATATTTGGACTTTACGCGATGTCTGCTTATCGATAGTTTGAACTATTTACTTACGATATTATCAATTTATCTACCAAAGATAACAGAAAATTCCGTAATTTTGCAATAAAAGAAATTGAATGCGTTCAAAATGATGCGTTCGAAGTAATAGAAGTTAAGGATGCCTATTGACTCCAAAATATTGCTTGGCGACTGCCGCGAAGTTCTAAAGTCGATTGAAGACGCTTCGGTTGATTTAATTGTAACTTGAAAAAAACTTGTAATTAATGACTAATCATAAAATTATATTGGGCGATAGCCGAAAGATGACTGAAGTCGAAGACGCTTCGATTCATTTAATTGTAACTTCACCGCCGTATTGGCAGTTGAAAGATTACGGTTCTGCTGAACAAATCGGTTATCACCAAAGCTATGAAGAGTATATTAATAATCTGAATTTGGTTTGGGATGAATGTTTTAGAGTTTTACATGATGGATGTCGTTTGTGTATAAACATTGGCGACCAGTTTGCCCGTTCAGTTTATTATGGAAGATACAAAGTAATCCCTATACGAACTGAAATTATCAAGTTCTGTGAAGCGCGTGGCTTTGATTATATGGGCGCAATAATTTGGCAAAAAGTGACAACTTCGAATACTACCGGCGGCGGCATACAAATGGGTTCATATCCTTATCCTCGTAATGGAATTTTGAAGCTTGATTACGAGTTTATTCTTGTTTTTAAGAAGCTTGGCGAAGCTCCAAAACCAACTAAAGAAAATAAAGAACTATCAAAAATGACGGCTGAGGAATGGAACACATTTTTTGCCGGGCATTGGAATTTTGCCGGAGCGCGCCAAGACAAGCATTTAGCAGCATTCCCCGAAGAATTACCTAAACGATTGATTAAAATGTTCTCTTTCGTCGGCGATACAGTTCTTGACCCATTTTTAGGCAGCGGCACAACCAGCGTTACAGCCAAAAAGCTCGAAAGAAACTCAATAGGATATGAAATCAATCCTGATTTTTTTCCTGTAATAAATGAACGACTAGGAGCAAAACAAACCGATTTAAACGGAACAAAGTTTGAATTTACCGAACAAAAAAAAATTGAAGGAATAGATAGTAGGATTGCTGAACTACCATATATTTTCAAAGACCCGCATGGATTTGATAAAAAGGTTGACCCCAAGAAATTGCAGTATGGTTCGAAAATTGATAAAAACGGCTCAAATAGTAGAGATGAGTTGTTTTCAATAAAAGAAGTAATAAGTTCGGAAAAACTCAGGTTGCATAATAATCTTATTGTCAAACTACTTGGTATTAAAGAAAATCCACTTAATATTAACCAAGCAAAAGCCTTTCTTGCCGAAAGGACTCAAGGCAAGAAAGTTTTTTTGAAATTTGATAAAATGAAATATGACAACGAGAATAACTTATTATGTTATATGTATTTGGAAAATAAAACATTCCTTAACGCGCATCTAATAAAAAACGGACTTGCTTTGGTTGATACTGATATAGATTTTAAATATAAAGATAAATTTTATAGTTTGTTTAAGGAATGTAATGGCTAAAGAGTGGGTTTTAAATAGCGCAATGAATCGGTTTCAACTGAATTTCAAACGTAATGTTGGACCCACCTCTGAATCAATACGAAAGTGTGAGCCTAAGACTTTAGACGAGTGGAAAAATTATTATTTTTCTCAAGTAAGGTCACAAGAACATTTAATAGAATTAGGTAGAAAGCTATTTTTAAAAATTAATGAAGTGCTAGTATCTGAAATTGAAGATTTAACTGAACAAGATTGCATTGATTACATCCAACTTGTAGTAATAAATCGTACATACGATGGCTAAATAAATGAAATCAAGACTGTTTTTGGTCAGCTTGCCGCTTTACTGAATGAGAAAATTGTTGCTGCTCCTGACGAATGGGACAGACTTTTTAACGTTGATTTCTTCATCCAAATTGGTGAAAAGTACATCGGTATTCAGATAAAACCTGTTAATAAATGTATTCAACTGCCTGAAATACATAAGGAATATGCCTTGCAATTGAAAACCCATGAAAAATTCAGAAAGAAATATGGAGGCTCAGTTTTCTATGTGTATTCCGAAACCGTTAACAAGAAAAAACGCATTATCAACATGGACGTTATCGGAGAAATCAAACAAGAAATCGAAAGATTAAAGGATGAAATCAGTTAAAACAATATATATTAATTACATCGATGCTTTTATTAGTACAGAAGACAGATACCACACAACTCGCTACCCATAGCCAGATTATTTTTTTGGGGGCTTATTGATAATAATATGAAACAACAAATTCAATAAATACATTAATTACAATAATTTAAATAATCCAAGGAGTATCACACAATGGTAAAAGCTAAAGCAAAAACAAGAGTAATAATTATCGGAGCCGCCGGACGCGACTTCCATAATTTCAACACCGTATATCGCGACAACGACTCGGTCGAAGTCGTCGCCTTCACCGCAGCACAAATTCCAGATATCGCCGGACGAAAATATCCCGCAGCGCTTGCAGGAAAGCTCTATCCCGACGGCATTCCCATTCACGACGAAGCTGACCTCGAAAAACTTATTGAAAAGCACCAAGTTGACGAATGCGTGCTGAGCTACAGCGACTTACCCTATGATACCGTTATGCATATTGCTTCGCGCGTTATGATGTGCGGCGCAAAGTTTTCGATGCTTGGCTCATATCCGACAATGATTAAATCAACCAAGCCCGTTATATCAATTACCGCCGTTCGTACCGGTTGCGGCAAGAGCCAAACCACGCGTGCGGTCGTCCGCGCTCTTATGGATGCGGGCAAAAAGGTCGTATCGATTCGTCACCCCATGCCCTACGGCGACTTGGAAAAGCAAAAAGTGCAGCGCTTCGCCGAACTTAAAGACCTCGACAAGCATAAATGCACAATCGAAGAAATGGAAGAATACGAGCCGCATATCGCAATGGGCAGCGTGATATACTCCGGCGTTGATTATGAAGCCATCGTCCGTGAAGCCGAAAAAGAAGCCGATGTCATCGTTTGGGACGGCGGTAACAACGATATGCCTTTCTACAAACCCGATTTGTCAATCGTAGTGGTTGACCCGTTGCGTCCGGGACACGAAATCAGCTATTACCCGGGCGAAGTTAACCTGCGCATGGCGGACGTAGTCGTCGTCAACAAAGTCGAATCGGCATACCCGGAAGACGTCAACGAAGTGCTTGAAAACATTCGCACATATAATCCAAAGGCAAAAATCATTATTGCCGCTTCAGCAATAACAGTTGACAATCCGGAATTGATTTTAAACAAAGAAGTGCTGGTTATCGAAGACGGTCCGACACTGACACACGGCGAAATGAGCATCGGCGCCGGTATCGTTGCCGCTCAACGCTTTGGCGCATCGGAATTGGTTGACCCGCGTCCTTGGGTCGTCGGTAAAATTGCCGAAACCTACGAAAAATATCCGTATATCGGCACATTATTGCCTGCAATGGGCTACGGCAAGCAGCAAATGAAGGATTTGGAAAAGACCATCAACGCCACCGAATGCGAATCTGTCATTATCGGCACTCCGATTAACCTTGCCCGCTTTATCAAAATCAATAAACCCGCAACACGAGTTTATTATGAATTAGCAGAAATCGGCGCCCCGACAATTAAAACTGTTGTCGATGGCTGGCTGAAGAAGTAAAAATTTCAATATATTTATTTTTTTTACTCACTCATCCGATGACTTTCGAGTCATCGGGTGAGTTGTTTTTGGGGGTAATACTTTTTTTTCAGTAGTCTCAATTCATAACTATAAATTTTCTTTCCACTTAGGGGCTTTGGGCATTTTTTTTTCAATATAAACAATGCCATCTTGTTCAAATGCCTTATACGTATCCAAACCTGCGCCATTAGCAGTATTCGAGCCATTTTCGAGGCGAAAAGTCCAACCATGTGCCGGACATGAAACAACGCCGTTTAACAATAAACCTTCATGAATGCGAGACTGATGCGAATGCGGGCAAATGTTAGATAGCGCATATAGTTTTCCATCGTAGCGAATCACAGCGATTTCGACAAAATCTTCTGTAACATGCTTAATGCCGCAACCATCCTTGATTTCTGCAGAAGAACAAACTGGTTGGTATTCAACGCCATTTATATTGATAATGCTGTCTGTCAAAATATCTTTTGTTTTTATTTCGAATTATCCCTTACGCTATAATATATTGAATTAACTTTTCATTTCCTTAAGCAATTCGTCGTGATTAGAACATAGCAACGCTTCTTCGGCAACCGAGGTGGAATCGTAAGAATTCAGTTCGCGAACTCGCTTTTTTAAACCAAGCAAGATTGAAGGTGAAACGCTAAACTCATCAACACCAAGACCAATCAGCAAAGATGTTGCGGCAGCATGGCTGGCTAGTTCGCCGCAAACGCTTACCGGTATATTGTGCTTTTTCGCAGATTCGACGGTAAAGCGAATAAGCCTTAGCACAGCCGGATGGAATGCATCGTAAGTATCCGACATCAGTTCGTTCGTACGGTCGGCTGCAAGAGTGTATTGAGTAAGGTCATTTGTTCCGATGCTGAAGAAATCACAGTTTTTAGCCAATTCATTAGAAATTATCGCTGCTGCTGGCGTTTCTATCATAATTCCTATCGGAATGCTCTCGTCAAAATCCATAAAATCCGACCTTAGCTCGTTTTTACATTCTTCGATAATTGCCTTTGAATCGATTATTTCCTTTAAAGAACAAATCATAGGCAGCATCAGACGCACATTTTTATTGACCGATGAACGCAATATTGCTTTAATTTGTTGAGTGAAAATGTCTTTTCGGTTGAGCAGCAGTCTGATACCGCGAAAACCAAGCGCAGGATTGTCTTCGTGGCGCGAGACGCCTTCGGTGAATTTATCTCCGCCAAGGTCGAAAACACGAAAAGTAACAGGATAAGGATAGGCTCGTTCGGCGATTTCCTTGTAATATTTGTATTGAAATTCTTCGGTCGGAAAACCGTTGCTTGATATGAACAGATGCTCGGTTCTTGTTAGTCCTATACCTTCGGCGCCGACCATCGCAGCGTTTTCCACATCGTTAGGGAAATCGACATTAGCAAGCAATCGAATGCTTTTGCCGTCGAGAGTAACTGAAGGTTTTCGAACCAAATCGCCCAACAAAGAACGCTGCTCTTCGATTCTTGCTTTTTTGGCTTCGTAATTGGCTAAGAGTCCATCTTCTGGGTTAATCGCAATAATTCCGTTGAAACCATCGATGATTATTTTATCACCGGTATTAATGGTTTGAAAGATTTCCTTGACACCGATTACCTCAGGTATTTCAAACGAGCGCGCAAGAATCGAGCTATGAGAAGTAATTCCTCCTGCTTCGGTTATTATTCCTTCGACGCAAGCTTCTTTCAATTTGACGATGTCAGATGGCGAAATTGATTGCGCTACAACAATTGAGCCTTTTTCGACCGAGAAAAGCATGCCGCGGTTCTTTAGCGTGGCAAGCAATCGGTCGCGAATGTGGTCGAGTTCGGTCGAACGCTCTCGCATGAACGGGTCTGGAGCGCTTTTCAAAAAATTTTTCATTTTGTCGAATTCGAAAGCGACCGAAGATTCAGCAGTGTATCCCGATAATATTCTTTTGCGTATTGATTCAAGAAACACAGCGTCAGCTACGATTATAAGGTTGGTTTCGATGATAGCCGATACGCTTTGCGATTCGAGTTTTACTTTTTCGAGTACTTCTTCATAATCTCGGATTAAGCTGTTGACGGCATCGTCAAGCCTTTCTATCTCACTTTGAATTTTTACTTCAGCAATTCTTTCGTTGTAGTTGATAAAGGCTTCCGGCTTGATTAAACAAGCCTTGCCTATGGCTATTCCCGGAGAAGAAGGTATTCCTTTAA
>CAYLSY010000171.1:0-6029 GCA_964386275.1 uncultured Hyphomicrobiales bacterium | reverse complement strand
TAGTTCATATTAATTTATATCGTGTGTTCATAGTATTAATTGATTAGTAAGCGTTTGGACTTTTTTGTTATTGATACCTTTTTTCCAATTTCGAAAGGCAATTATGCAAAAAAAATTTTACCCATTTTTATTCCTTCTGATAATAACATATAACCTGAAATGTATTGATGTTTGCGTCACTGATGTAAAGGTAAACGCTTTTCCATTGGTAAAAGTGGAATTTTTTGCATTTCAAACTGACGGAACGATTTTAAGAAATTTCGGTTTGAACAACTTAAGTCTTACAGAAGATGGTATACCTCGAACATTGATTTCGGCGGAATGCCAGCCTTTGGAAAATCCGCAGGAATACAGCCTATCGTCTGTGTTGACAATTGATGTTTCGGGTTCGATGGACCAAGATGAGCCGAAAAGGCTCGATATAGCCAAATCTGCAGCAACAATTTGGGTTAACGGTATGAATCTGGCAACTTCCGAATGCGCTATAACCAGTTTCGACCATCTGAGCTATATTAATAGGGATTTTACTCAAAATATAAATCTTTTGACTAACGCTATTAACAGCCTTAAGCCACAAGGCGGCACAAATTACAATAACGCCCTGTTATATCAGCCCGCAGGAGCTTTAAATCTTTTTACGCACGCAATACCAGGCAACCGGCGGGTACTTGTGTTTCTTACCGATGGTGTCGGAGACTGCAACGCAAGGGAAATTGTAAATCTGGCGCAGTCATTGAATGTAAAAGTATACGCCATTACAATCGGTATGACATGTCCGGATTCATTAAAATATATTTGTAATGAAACAGGCGGCAAGTATTTTAGTTCAATATCAAAAATGTCCGAAGCATTACTTGTTTACAGGCAAATCTTAGCATATGAAAAGGGTTACAAGCCATGCTCATTTCAATGGTATACAGACTACACATGCGCAAAAGGAAGAAATATTAAGGTTTGGATGAGTGATTACAACTATGAATTTAAATATAATTATGTAGCTCATACAATGCCGGTGCCGTCATTAAGGTATGTTCAGACGACAGTCAGGATGGCTGCTGTTCCTCCGGGCAGTTATTCCGATACGATAGTAATCTTGAAGGCATATGATTATCCATTACGAGTCGATGGTTTAACATTCGATAACAATAAATTTTCCGTTGTTGACTGGGGCGGTTTGCCTCCGCCGTTCATTATGAACCCAAATACGGTTAGAAATATTAAAGTTAGGTATACACCAACTGATTCTTCGGTTCAAAGCACAATAGGGAAAGTGAACTCAACCGCATGTTTCTGTGAAGATTTATTCTTGATTTGCGGCTACGATAAACGAACAGTAGTTATTCCAACCAGAACAATAAAAGTATTAGAGCCTAATGGCGGCGAAATACTCAGCTCTTGCGACTCAATAAAAATTCGTTGGGAAGGTGTATCAGACAACGATTCGGTATGTATCGAATATTCTTCGAACGGTGGGGAAGATTGGAAGGTCATCAAGAATATTCACACAGGTTCAAAATTCTTAAATTGGCTGCCGCCAACGGTATCCGACAAGTATTTGATGAGGGTTACTCAAATCCGGTATTTACCTGATTCGGTTGTAAAAATAACGCCACATACCGGTGCATTTGCAGTGATTGCAGTCAATCCGGTTAATCGAAAACTTGTTGCCGTCGGCGACTCGCCGAACAACTCAAAGGAGGATTTGGGTTCAGTTTCAGTTTTCAATACAGAAACCGGAGCGCTTATAAAAAAGCTTGAACTTAATCCACCCGATTTAAATGCTGCATCAATTGCCTGGTCGAAAGACGGAACAAAATTAGCTGCTGCATCAACAAGTGATAAAGCCTTATTACAGGTCTGGAATACAAGCGATTATAGTCTTGACTTTGCTTTGAATATGAATTCAATGATTTCGGCAATTGAGTTTTCAAACAATAGTCAGGAGATTATTGTGGCAATGAAGAAGCAGTCACTTAACCTTGCGGTTATTCATGTTCAAACGAGAACAATAGAAAGGTATTTAACTTATCACGACGCTCCAGTTAATTGGGCTCAATTCAGTTATGACGGCGCTCGTCTTGTCTCATGCGACCAAAACGGCAGGGCTGTTGTTTGGAACACATCCACTTGGGATACCGTAAGGGTTCTTGTGCATAGTTCAGGCGAATATATAAGCCAATGCTGCTTTAATTCTGCTTCAAACAATATTGTATATACCATCGGTAATGAACTGAACAAATGGGATGTGCCTTCGGCTTATATTGAACAAAGGCTTTATGCCAATCATTTGAGGCATATCTCATCGAACAGCGCCGGCACAAAGCTGGTTTTATCACGCTATGGCTCGACGCAAATACTAAATGCAAGCAACATTACATTGAACCCGTTAACAAGTTATGCTCACGGCGGTTGTTTTTCTCAAATGTCATTATTTATTAATGATACTGTTGCTTCGGTTGGTGACGGAATTTGTATATCATTATGGAATTCAGCTAATGGCAATCTTTATAAATCAATAAAATCCACGGCAAAAAGCGGAGTAAAAGACGCCCAAGTGAGTTATGACGGCGCTATTGTGGCTTCTGTCAGCGATGCCGATAGAACAGTGGTCATTTCAAATTCTTATACCGGCGCCATGATTAATTCTTTCATTATTAATACTGATTATTCTACATACGGATTGCGGTTCAATCGCTTGGGCGATAAAATTATCATTAAGACACTGTATTCTTGGTTCGTTTATAATATTGCAAACGGGCAATTGTTCTCTTCGAGCCTTTGGGATTGCTGGGGTGTATCCAATGCAGATTTTTCGACCGACGGCACATTAGTCCTAACTAACGGCAACGAAGGTTTGAAGGTATATTCGATCGACGGAACATTTCAATATGCAAACGTCAGCTTCATCTCTTCCAACGTGTTTAGTATCAAGGCTCTTGCGGACAATACGCATGCAATAGTATCCGGTTCGTCGACAACGAGCAAGCGTGTGGCATTATGGAATTATCGGGATAATTCCCTAGTTTGGATGAACGAATGCGGTAATAATGTTGGAAATGGCGACGGCAGCGACGATGGGATGTTATTTTCAGCTCCGTGCGGCGATGATATTATTATTTATGACCGTTACGGAATTGAAGCGCTGGTGGATACTACATTTTGTCCAATAGTGAAAATGTCGCCCAATGGCGCTCATTATGCCATGTTCGACCCAAATGAGCAATGCCTGAAAATAAATGAAACAACCAAAGGAAATACCATCAAATTAATTTATCCCGAATTACTCACGGTTCCATTTCCAATAGGAAATTATTCGCCCGATGGTTCGCGCCTTGTTACCTACGGCAAGGACGGAAATGTGTGTGTCTGGGATGTTCAGCCTCCAAGATTACAGTGCGATTCGAGCGATGCTCAATTTGCGGTCGCAGAGCCTGTGCTTGACCAAATAGTTGAAATCAATTTTGGAATCAGACACACAAATGAGCAGTGCGATACGGTTGTTACGGCAGTTTTCTGCAATAACAGCGATATTGATATTGTCTTGGACAGCTTGTATTTCAACCATGCCCCAAAATTCTTCAAGATTGTCAACAGTGGCGCTAACGACACTATTCACAGCGGCGAATGTTTTAATTTAGAATTGTCATTTGCCCCAAATGCTCCGATGCAGTATAATGATTCGCTATTGTTTATTGCCGGGTGTTTAAAAGGGAAAATAATGCTTACTGGCATAGGTTCTCCGCCGTGGGTTACAACATTGACTCCGGTTATTGACTTCGGCAAAGTGCCGCTCGGTTCGTATAAAGACACAATTGATGTTCTTACGGTAAAGAATACCAGTCCTTCGGTTGCGACAATTAGGTCGGCAATTGTCGACTTGCCGGATACAACTTCGTTTTCTATACTTGTCCATGATACTCCTTATTTGCTTTCTAGGGATTCTGTTTACAAAATGTCGTTACGATTTGAACCGACAGATATCGGCTTGACTACAGCCAAATTGGTTTTGGATGATAATAATGATGCCTTGCCTGCACAGATCCTGCTTATCGGCGAAGGGGTTGGTTCGGCAATGACTACAGAAAAAACAGATACCGTGCTGATAAATATTTGGTATTGCGATACGAGTTATATTTCGGCTTATTATCAGTTATATAACATAGGCACTGCGCCGCTTGTTATAAAAGACTATTCATTAAGCAATTATTCTGATAGCGTCGAATTCGAAGGCTTGAGTCCTGATACTCGCATCCAACCAAATTCTTTCGGAAAAATAGAAATAAAAGTCAAGAAAAAATATGCAGGCGTAACAACCTGCAATCTCGATATTATGACGAATGCAGTAAATCTTGGACCCGACAGCACCAAGCATATTGTATTAATAATTATCAAAGATTCAGTAAACTTAGCTATTTCAGAAGATAAAATTGATTTTGGGGTTGTTTTTGGAAGCGCCACGAAAGAAGTGCAGATTGAAAACACCGGAGAAATAGCCATTAGAATCGATTCGATTGCATTCGGCAGCGAAAAATTTATTCTTGACGAGCCTTCGCTGCCGCTTATCGTCTCGCCGGGTAATACTGAAACCTTTTCGTTCAGGTATTCGACCAGCGACACTGCCGCATTTTTCTCATATTGCATTATTTATACTAACTTCAATTGCATGAAATACGTTATCGACCTTTCCGGCGGAAGCCAGCTGGTTCCGGGTTATTCGCGGGTTAATAACGATTTGAAGGAAGTAAAAATAGCATTTAAGCCTTGTATAGATGAGGAAATTGATACAATAGTCAAACTATATAGTACTGGTAATAAAATTGCATTAATCAACTCGATATATTTTAAAGGCGCCGGAGCTGACGCTTTCGAGACCGTCTTTTTAGAACCGTTTCCTATAGCGGCAGGGGATTCAACATCATTAATGATACATATAAGAAACGATTTCCAAGGTATAAAAAACGCTGAACTTGTCATTCGAACCAATTCCGATAGCGCCGACAGCGTCATTGTTATACCATTTGAAGCAAGACGCGACAGCGCAGCCTTCGAATTGGCGGATAATTCGATTCAGTTCGGCACAATTGCAGGTGTTTTTGCTGAAAAAACGATTGATATTGTCAATAAGGGCGATATAGATTTACTGATAACTGCCTTTATAACTTCGAACTCCAATTTCCAGATTGTATCGCCGACGCTGCCATTTACTTTGCCGTCTGGTGATAGCCGAACATTAACTATTAGGTTTTCCCCGACGGATACAACCGAGCAAAACTGCTATATTGTAATTAATTCCGAGTATTTCTGCGTTTTCGATACTCTCTTTTCGAGCGGCAAAAAGACCCATCTGCCGGTTAGCGCTGATTTTGCCATTGGAACGGCAACCGGTTATTCAGGAGATATTGTTGAAATACCTGTCTATGTTGTTCATAAGGAGAATATTTCGGCGAACGACGCGATAAACGTTACTGCTGTAATATCTTATAACGGTACGCTTCTGATGCCGATGTGGCTCTCTCAATCCGAGTTTGAAGGAAGCGTTCGAACAACTAACATAGAATTTCCGTTAAACAAGGAGGAAGGTGAAATCATTGCATCGCTTAAATTTAAAGCGGCTCTCGGAAATGCTGAATCGACGGATATTAGCATGAACTCAATCGTTTCGCCTGAGGTATTCGGAGCGGCTTTTACATGTCAAACCGGAAAATTTGAATTACTCGGAATTTGCAAGGACGGAGGAACGCGTCTTGTAAATCCGTCGTTTACAAACGATTTAATAACAATAATTCCAAATCCTGTTTCTGAAACAGTTAATTTAAATGTTATTTTTGTCGAAAATGGCTATTCATCTATAAAAATCATAAATAATACCGGCAAATTGGTCAAACTAATCTATTCAGGTTATCCTGATTTAATTGAGCAAAACTTTTGGCTTGATTTATCCGCTTTATCAACAGGTATGTATTACGTGGTATTACAAACTCCAACTTTAATAAAATCTAAGAAATTTTGTATAATTAAATGATTTTTCA
>CAYLSY010000170.1:0-6044 GCA_964386275.1 uncultured Hyphomicrobiales bacterium | reverse complement strand
ACTTTCTTGCCGGATTTGTCGCTGATTGCGCAATTCCGATGAACCTTGACGATTCTGAATTTTTCGCACCCGCATCGCAGACATTGCATCAGGCATTGCTCCTTGCGGTCGATTGCTCGAACTCGGAAACCGTAACAAGCAGATTCCCGACCCGCATTTGATTTAAAATCTTGCCAATTGGTATGTTTTGCCCTGCTTCGACAAATTCGCGCCATGCCTGAAGCCCGAAGCTGTTTTCCGCGTCGAACAAGCGCTCGGCTTCGTCTGCCTTGCGGCAAAGGTCGATTATGCGATTGTATTTCTTGCGAATCGGCGGATAAATCGACATCAAGTCTTTTGCCTTTGTCGCGTAGTGTATCGCTGTTGTGTGGTCGCGATTTACAGCCTTGCCAATCGCCGAATAAGGTATTCCGAACTCGCGTGCGGCAACTGCAAACGCCCTGCGGGCATCTACGATTTCCTCGCGCCGCGCAGTGCCGACAAACAACGCTTCGTCGACTTTCGTCGCTTCGAGCGTTATGCTTTTGATTTTTTCTAAGTCCATATTATTCTCCTTGTTCATTAATATATTCGAGAATTTTTTGCGCTAAAACCTCCGGATTGATATAAACCTGCACGTTATCCCATGATGCCATAAAGCCAACAGGTCGATTAAGCGATTTAGCAACACCGAAGCTCATGCCGCCGCTTTTGAAGTAATATTCCGCAGTCGATTCGGCTTCGTTGAATTTCAGCGCCTTTTCTGGAAATTCGCTCATTTCGAACTTAACCGCAACCGGCATAACGAAAGCAGGCTCAGGCTTGCGGGGCTTGGGTTCGGTTTTTGCGAGCTTTGCCTGCTTTTTGGTTTTCGTTTTCTTTTCGTATTTCTTCAATTCAGCATCAAGCAATGCTTTGATTTGCTTTGCAGCTTCGGGACAGGCAATTTCTTCGTTTTCATACTTTAAACGAATCGCATCCACCTCTTTGTCGATCGCGTTGTATCGCTCGCGCGGCACTCCTGCGACAGTCATCTCATTGTATTTGTCTTGAAGCCATTGCTTGTCATATAAATACTTAAGATGCTTTTGTTCCCATTCCGAAAAGCCTGTAATTTCCCTCAATATTTCACGAGTATTGAACTGCTTTTCTTCGCCGTATTCTTTTTCCAAATCGAGAGCTTTGGAGAGCCGCCAAAGGTGCTTATTTTCCATGATTGTGTTTTTGTATATATCTTCGTAAGTACCTTTACCCATGCGGGCTTTCCCGATTTGGCACAGTATTTGCTTATACTGCAAAAACTCCTTAATTTTTGTTTTTCTAATTTTCTCTCTTTGCATATTGCAAATCAGAAAATCAAGTTCTTTTTCTTCTTCCGATTCGTACTTCTTGACAATACATGGCACAACGCTCAAACCGGCTTCGATAGCCGCTCGCTTGCGCCTGTGTCCCGATATTATCTCAAAACGCAAATCGAATCCTTCGCTTTCCGGCGATGTGCACACAGTGAGCGGGGTCAAAATGCCCCTGTGCTGCACCGATGCGATAAACTCCGCATCGGGCGCCGGGTCGCCGTAAATTTCCGATTCAAGCCGAAAATCGAGCAATTTATCAATAGCAATTTCTACTACTTCGTTAGTTCCAATTTTCATAGTTAAAACCGTTTTTATTAGTTCATCGATATATTATGTTTGACAATGCTTTTATTGATTTTTTCGTTGTAAATAAGCGAGTATCGCGAAATCAAATACCTCAATTCCTGTTGGCTCAGCCGCTCGTAATACATCACATTCGGCTTTCTCGCTTCCTTGCGGAAACCGCCTTGAATCAGAAATTCGTTTGATTTCGGGTTAATCCATTCTTCGTAAACGCGGCGGACAACGTTTGTCGGAAACCGCGCCGTGTTGTCGTAGAATGTTTCAGTCAATTCGCGTCGCAAGACTTCGCCACTGAGTATTTCGCCGGTTGCCGAGTCGATATAATCCCAGTCGTCGAAGTTGCAATACACAAGCGCAACAGCGAAGGCATAGAACCGGAACACATCTAATTGCCGCTTCGTCGGAGCCTCCGAATTCGGCTTATCTGTGTTGATTCTATCGATTAACGCCGTCAGTTCCGTTACGCTCAACTCGTCGTATGGCTTGCCGAATGATTCATGGCACTCGTGGTCGCGCAAAGCCCGGACGGCGCCGGAATCATCGCGAAAACTCGGATGAACCCGGCTCCGGCAAGCGTTATAAAGCGCCTTATGTAGTTTTGTCTTTTCCACACTATTTTTTCCTTTTCAATACCGGTTCGAACTTCACATTTTCGCTCGATTTGATTTCTGTTGCCTCGCGGAAAAGCTCAACGTTTTCGCGGTCTCCGTCGGCGAGCATTTCCCGAAAAGCCGCGTTTGGTTTGTATTCGACCTTTTCGGTGACATAATCCTTGAACGCCTTTCCAAGCGCCGATTTGAGCGCCGGAACGTGGGCGGCGTCAATTGAATATGTGTTCGAACGCGTCCAAATGACGATGCCCGCCGTTGTCGCAAGTTTTTTGCTTGTGGCTTCAGGCGTTCGAAGCATGTCGGCAAAGAATTGCTTCAATTCCTTGAGTTCGCCGTCGATTGCTTTTTTTTGTTCGTCGAGTTCGAGCGCACGGGTTATTTTCTCGTCAACCATGCGGTTGTATTCCACGCTTGGGTCGGCGGCAATGCGCTGGGCGGCTGTTTGTTTTGTCTGATTCATAATGAAGCTCCTTGAAATAAAATTAATAATTGATAATTAATAATTACTAATTAATAATTACCTAAGTCCTTTCTGCTGGTCGATTTCGAACCACTTGCGGCACGTCAGATATGCCGATGTGTAGTTTTTGAGCAATGGCTTGTAGTTCTCAAGTTTTTGAAACTGCTTTTTGATGTCAACAAGCGGAAACAACTTCAGTAGCTTTGCCGCTTGCTCTTCGGTGAGCGGCGATTCCATGTGCGCAACACGCGGGCAGTCGGTTTTGATGAAATCAAGCAAATGCCTAATGAGTTTTTCCATGTTATGCAACTCCTTTCAACTTCTTGATTTTGTCGCTTGTCGATGCGCCCTTGATATTTGACAGCGCAAGCTCGATTGCGCCGTTGTATTGCGCTGCGGCTTCCTGCTCGATTAGCCTAAATTGCCGCTGTCGTTCCCGCAATTCCCTTAACCTCTGCGATTCGGGCAATTCCGATAGTTTGTTCTTTACGTTTACTATTTCCCGCGCAATTTTCTGCAACATCGCCGTTGCCGCAGCGCTGCGATCGCTCGAAGCGCGAAGCGTTTTCATTTGAGCGTCGCTCAAATTGAGCTTTTCCAGCGGAACGGCAAACTGCTCCGTAGGAATCAATGCCAGTTCTGTTGATTGTTTTGCCATAAATTTCTCCATGTTTAAATTGATTTTCCCATTTTCCCACTTTGCAAAGGGGGTAGGGGGATTTTCCCGTTTCCCCCTTTGGTAAAGGGGGTAGGGGGATTTATTTAATTAAATGAATCTATCAAATCGTCGTATGACGGCAACTTATCCGATTGCTCCAAGTCATCCGATAAGCTCTCCGGCACATCGTAATCTTCGTCGCTAATATCGATATCCGCTTCGAGTAGCTTTGGCTTGTCGGCAGCTTCAATTTTGTTTTTTACCACAACATGTTTGCCTGCGGCTTCGTCGCCGGCGCGAATAATTTCCGCTGTAAGTTTCTTTCTGATTTCGCGTGTTTCCGACTTGTATTTATTCATCTTTTCGACTGTGTCGATTGTTGCGTTTTCGGCGATTCCAATGAAGGCAAGACTATTCTTGTCTGGTGTTCTTGGGTCGTAGCGTTTCGGGTTATGTTCCTTGAATATCAATGCGCGCCGGTCGGTTTCATTGGTCAATACCACTTTTATGTTCTGCCCGACGAGCGACAAGTCAAGCGCCGTTGTTGTGAAATTGTATTGAATTTTATTCTCGGTTAAAATAAACCTGCCCGGATAAGCCTTGACTTTGTGTCGCTCGCCCATGGCGTATTCTGCGTAATACCAAGAAAGTTCCGGCAAGAATTTGTTCACGTCCGAAGGCACAATGACGTTTTCAACGTCCTCCGGCAAACACAGGCGCTGGTTTGCGAAGTATTTGCCGCCCAAATATTGCCATACATTCAAAAGGTTGTTTTCAATTCCTGCTCGCTTCAGCCAATCGAATTTCGGCTGTTTGCGGTAAATGAAATCCGTGTAAATCCATACTAAAAATCGCTCAAACGCTTTTTCGCGCGTAACCCGTGCGGCAACGCCACGCGACGGGGTCGAACCAAGCTCGTGGCTCACGGCTCGGCTGTCCCGCGTGCCGATGAACGACAGTGGCAATTCCTCGCTCATAAATCGCGATAATTCCTCGAATATACGCTCTAAAACGGCTTTGAACGGATAGCGCGGAATGCCTGCCAAAGGGTAAATGAAAGGCTCGAATTGTCCGTCAAAAAGCCGTTTTCGGAAGTCGTCGCCGGATAAAATTTCCAACTCCGACGGCGAATACCATGAGCGTATTAAATTCTGTATTTCCTTCGAACGAAACGCCGAGCCGTTGTCAAGCACAATACCATAGCGGGGCTTGCCGTGAATCTTGACTGCCTGCCATAGCGCACGCGCCACTTCCTCGATTTTTTCGCCTTCATCCAAAAACACAGAGTAAAGCGGCATGCTCGTTATTCCGTCCATTATCATTAAATAGTTCATCGAGCGCGCTTTTCCGTTCTCGTCGAGCCATGCGTCGAACTGCGTGCCGTCGATTACCCACAAAAGCCCGGCGCCGAAGCCCTCGCCAATCAAACCGGCATCGCGAAATAGCGCCACATTATCCCAGCGGTTCGTCGGAAGCGATGAATTGAACTTGTTTTTCGAATGCTTTTCCATCCAAAGCATGTCCCATTGCTCCGAATGAGCGTAGCCGACGAATGAGCCGCTTCGGCGCATCACGCGCTTGTTGTAAAAGTACCAAGCGAACTGCTCGAGCGATTTGCTGCCCTTTAATTCTTTTTCGATTTGCCGCCACAAATCGCGGCAAGCCCATTCAACGCAAATTTCTTTGTTCTCGCGGCGCGCTTGCTCAAGGTAATACTGCAACGCAAGTGATTTAATCCTCGATTCGAGTTCCTCTGTAATTAGCCGGCTCTTGCCGCGGCTTGTGTTTTCTGCCCGTTTTCTCATTAATTGCTTTTCTTCTGTTGCCGGTAATGCGCTTGCGGCAATCTTGGTTACGGCGGTTTTTATGTCTATTCCGAATTCTGCCAGCACTTCGTCGCGGTAAAACTTGCGCGGACGCCCGCCGAAACTCTGCTTGCTCAGCAAATAATTATCAAGAAAACTTCGCTTTCGCACGTTTTGCGGTGCAATTCCCACCCTTGCTGAAATTTCCTCAACAGTCATCATAATCACGCCGCGCTGGTTTGTTCGTCGATTGTTTCGATCGCTTTTTGAAGCGTCGCTTTTGCCTTGCGGATTTCGCTCATGCGTTTCTTGTATTTCTGGTTGAAACGCTCACAAATGCGTGGGTTTTTGTGAATTGTGATTGACTGCCAAATCGACTGTCGCGTAACGGCTTCCTCTTTGGCAATTTCTGCCATTATTCCGCGTGCCGGATTTTTCAATAAATTTACTTTATTGATAATTAGCAAGTTTTTGTTAATTTTGATTTCCATTGTTTTTGCTTATATATTTATAGGTTGATTGTAATGAAAAATGATTTGTTGGATTTTGTTGAGTTCTATTCATCGGTTCGAAAAAACATCGATTTTAATCTGGATGACTTGGACTTGATGTTGAAGTTCGAAACTTACTTAGAATTGCGTCTAAGTAATGTTTTGCTGTTAAATATACTTTTCCCGAAACCCGAGCAAAAAGATGAAGCAATTGAGTTTTATTTCGACCAGCTTTATAAATCCCGGACTGATATGCTCGGCAATTACGTAGAGAAAGGGAGTCGAGCCGCAAGAGGTTTTCTGGATTTTGCCCACGAAATGAGCTCTCAGATGGCTGATGCATGGAAAGACTATTTGAAAAATCATCAAAAGCGTTAAACTG
>CAYLSY010000169.1:0-6074 GCA_964386275.1 uncultured Hyphomicrobiales bacterium | reverse complement strand
CATCTAACGGACTGGCGCACACATTCATAATGATTAATGATGGCACGAGGTCAGCTATACATACTTTTAAATATTGTATTTTTGAAGTATCATTTGTACAATTAAAAAAAAAGGGGCAGATTTAAAGCTGCCCCACTTCATTCTATGCCTCTTGACTTTTCATTGTAAACGTAAACTTTGTGCCAATATCCGGCTTACTTTCAACCGACACATCGCCGCCATATAGCTGAGCAATTTTTTTAACAGTCGATAAACCAATGCCGCTTCCCGGTATGTTCCGAGTTTTTGCGTTCTTGATTCTAACAAATTCTTTGAAAAGCTTTTCCTGCTCTTTTTCGGTTAATCCGATGCCGGTATCTTCGACCGACAGGGCAACAATCCCGTCTCGCTCTTCGAGTCTCACCCAGACTGAGCCGCCGTCGCGATTATATTTGACAGCATTCGAGACAAGGTTGTTCAGCACAATTTCCATTTCCACCCGGTCGGCAACAATAAAAAAAGGATTTTTTCCTTCAATAGCAATCTTTATATCCCGCTTTTGAGCATCGGGCTGCATCGTTTCGACCGATTGCCGGACAATATCCATCAGATCGATTTCCTTTAATTCGCGATTGCGGTTGCCAGACTCGATTTTCGTCATTTCGAGCAAATCGACAATCAGCTTTTTCATCTGTTCGGTGCGGACAAGACATCGTTTAATCATTTCGTTGTAATTATTGAGGTCTTCGCCCGAAATTCGCTCATCCATCATGTTTAAATAACCTTCAATCGCCCCGAGCGGCGCTTTCAGCTCATGCCCCAAGACGGATATGAATTGGAATCGAACTTGCTTTCGCTCTTCGCTCAGCTTTTTAACTTGGCGCGCAAGAATAAGACTCTGCGCGGCTTTGCTGACTCCGGCGCGAAGTTCGGCTGGAGTAAACGGCTTCGCCAAAAAGTCGAAGGCGCCAGATTTAATAGCGCTGACGGCAGTTTCCAGCGATGCGTAAGCCGTTACCATTATCGTAAGCGGAGCATCTTCGAGCGGTTTTATTTTTTCGAGTATTTCCAAACCGGTTATATCAGGTAATTTATAGTCCAGCAAAACAATGTCCGGTTTGAACTCTTCGAGTAGACGAAAGGCGTTCGAGCCATCTTCGGCAGTTTCCAATTGAAATACGATATTTTCGTCAACTTCGGGTAGCTGCAGGTTGAAGCGTTCGAGCGTTTTTTGCATACCAAGCCGCATCCCCTGCTCGTCATCGACGATGAGTACTTTTAAGTTAATCATTATCTATCCCGAAAGTTAAACCAAATGTTTTTCAATTTCCGCCAACAGCAGTTCGAAACGAACCGGCTTGTTCAATACCGCTTCAGCCTTCAGCCAAGAGCGTTCTTCGTCGGTTTTTGCAGTAAAGTGCAGCCCGATTTCATTTGCGGCGCCGGTAACGATGATTATTGGTATTTTGGGGTCGAGTTGCTTGATGTGATGCGAAAGCGAAAAGCCACCGTCGATGTTTTCCATCATAAGGTCGCTAATGACCAAGTCGGGGCGTGTGGTTTTTAGAATTTGTTCAGCGTCTTCCTGGCATTCGGCAGTTATGACGTTGAAACCGGCTGCCCTCAGCTGGGTTTCTTCTTGGAATAAGTAGTCTTTATCGTCATCAACGATTAGTATTGTTTTTCCTCTATTGCCGTTCATTTTATCCTCGTTGTTATTAATCCAATACTATTGCTAATTATATACTATTGTTAATTATAGATTTATCATAGTATAAAATACAAAATTAAGAAATATTTATGGAATAACAGCAAAGAATAAAGCGATATAATTTCATTTCTACGATTCAGAAATAGGAATTTATTTTAATTATGCACAACTTTCTTTAAATTCACAACGTTAACGCATGAAAAGCAGCAACCGCCACCTATTGTTCATACTATTTCATTATATGCAATACCCGCTGTGGGAAAGGAATAACGACACCTTTTTCGTTAAATGTTTTATAGATTTTTCTGCTAAGTTGGTCGATTGTCGAACCGCGCAAAGCCGGTTCTTTTGCCCAACAAAGGAATTCGAACCGGAGTCCGTTTTCGCCGAACTCACGGAAACGTACACGCGGCGCTGGGTCAGCAATTACATTGTCGTTTTTTGACGCAATATCTAAAAAAATGGATTCAACCAAATCTATATCAGTGCCGTAAGCCACATCGATAGGAATACGGATGCGAAAATTTTTCTCAGGCGCGCTTTCGTTAACAATTTTGGTATTTGCGATAATCGAATTCGGAATAGTAATCAAAATATCATCGCGAGTGCGTATCCGCGTCGAGCGGATGCCAATATCTACAACTTCGCCGCGCTCTTTTTGGTCAAGTTCAACATAATCTCCAATAGTGTAAGGTTTATCAAGGAAAATACTAACGCCGCTAAAAAAGTTACCGATAACATCCTTTGCCGCAAAAGCTACGATGACGCTAACGATACCGGCAGAAGCCAAAAGCGGAGTAATATCGACTTCCCAAATAGCAAGCAGAGCAATAATACAGGCTAAAAGGATGATAATGCGAGTAATGCTCGATATAAGCGGAATAACGTCCTTGCTTGCGCCAGTATAATCGAAAAGCCTATTGAATACATTTTCAATAAGCACTCGGGAAATCCTTATCAAGGCTATTGTCCACAAGAACGAAACCAAGGACAAGAGCGATTTAAAAATTATAGTATAAGCCTGCGAAGTGAAATCAAGTTCTGCGCAAACCGCTCTTATTCCAAACAATAAAACCGTTAAGTAAGCTGGGGTATGGATAACGTCGATAATTCTATCGTCAACATCACTCTTGGTAAATTTGGTCAGCTTCTTGAGAATTTTTATAAAAAAGAAGTTTGTAAATACAGTAAGAACGATGGTAATAACAACGTTAAACATAGCGTTTTCGTATGGAATGGACGATAGGTCGATGCTCGAAAAGAAATCGCTCATTTCATTCTCAACTTAAATCAAAAAACAAAAATAAGGTGGCGGCGGTTACTTTTCAAATGTAACATTCTGATAATTAAAAAACTGATAATTAAAAAATGCTAATTAGCATAAAATTTATATTATCTTGCCGTTTAAGTCTAAATGTATAACATCAGCAATCGACGCCAGACTATCGAGCAGTTCATCTTTCGGCGCAGCCAGCGCAATATCCACCTTTGCTTTGCTGAAATATTTTCTTTGTGCTTCGAATAGTTCGTCAGCGTTGGCAGTTCGAATTTTTTCAAAGAAAACATTGTAGAAATCATTTGTCAGCCCGAATTTATCGATGTTGTAAATCATCGAGGCAATCTGTTGTGGTGTTTCAATGCTGCGTATGAACGAACCAAGCATATATGAGCGCGCCGCTTCGGTTTCTCCGGCATCGAGCGCTTTGGAAGCAAGTTTTTCTTTTTCCTCCAGAATGAGTTTTATTGATTCGCAAGTTTTTTCCAAGTTCATACTCGAACCGGCAACAAGGGCATTGGAGCGCTTTCTGCCGTCGATAAAGGAATGCACGCCATAGGTTAATCCGCGACGCTCACGAAGCTCCATATTCAAGCGTGAATGGAAGTATCCACCGAATACAGTGTTCACGAAATAAACCAATGAGTAATCCGGCTCCTGCGGCGACGGCGCAGTGAAGCCGAGTTTAAGCGAAGACTGCGTTGCATCGGGTTTATTTATTAAAAATATACGTAAAGAATCTTTTGAACTTTGTGTCTGAAAGCCGCTCATGTTCGGTTTATGGTTGTCATCTTTGAAATCTGCAGCGGGAATAACTTTGCGGCTGATTGTATTTTTAATATTATCAGCTAGTTCTTCTCCACAGCAAATTGTCGTTGAAATGCGGCTTCGGAGCAGGTTTTCCTTATGCCATTTCCTGCATTCCTCTTGGGTTATAGACGTTATTGAGTCGGCAACACCAATTCTTGCACTTGAGTAGCCTGCGCTTTCAAAGAAAGCCTTATTGAAAGCCAAATCAGCCAGATAGCCCGGGTCGGCGCATTCTTGCTGGATTGTCGATAGATGTTTCTTTTTTAAACTGACGATTTTATCATATGGGAATGTAGATTCATAAATGCATTCGAGTAATATTGCGAAGGCAGAGTCAAAGTATTTAGGCAAAACGATAAGCGATATAACCGTTTCGTCCCAAAGAGTTGAAACATTAAGGCTGGCTCCCAATTGCTCGATAGCGTCGGCAATCTCGCTGCCGCGTCGGCGTTTTGTGCCTCGAAGCAGCATTTGTCCTGCAAAATAAGCCAGTCCTGGCTTTGGTTCATCGCATGCGCCGGTTGCGAAAGCGATTCGCAGAACTATTAGCTGAAGAGAGGAGTCGGTATGCACAAAGAGTTTCAGCCCATTGGTAACAATAGATGAGCTGAAATTCGGAAATTCGAAACTGCCAACGCTGCCGGTTTCGAATAATTTTCCGTAAAAAAGGTCTTTTGTTAGTATCATATACAAAATATTAAGTTACAGATATAAATCCCGTTCGCCGTTTTCGATTCTTCGAAGATTTTCCTTTGTTTTTTGCTTTACTTTTTCATTCGGGATAGTGGATAATTCTTTTTCTATCAAGGCATTGCCGAGAGCGCTGGTTTCTTCGTCAGCATAATCGACCAAATACTCCTTGAGAGTTGTCAAGGCGTTTGGCTGGCAAAATAGCTTGATAAGGCCGGGTTTTGCTTGGTCCATAAAATCTTCGCCTACACGCCCCAGCCTATAGCATGCAGTGCAAAACGAAGGCACGAAGCCTCGTTCAATCACATCGCGAATGACTTCGCCCGAAGAGCGGCAATCATTCAAGTCGAACTGCCCGGGTTCAACTTCGGAAAACGCTTGTTTATATCCGCCGGGGCTGGTTCGCGAGCCTGCGCTGATTTGTGAAACGCCGAGATTAAAGAGTTCGGAACGCAGTGAAGCGGTCTCGCGAGTCGATAGAATCATACCTGTATAAGGCACGCTGCAGCGGATTACGGCAACGAGCTTTTTGAATTCCAAGTCCGATACTTTGTGCTTTAAATTCTTCGAAGCCGGGGCGCCCAAAGCGGGTTGAATCCGTGGAATTGAAATAGTATGGGGACCAACATTGAAGCGTTTATCGAGGTGTTGGGCATGCTGAATCATAGCCAGCACTTCGAATTTATAGTCATAAAGCCCGAAAAGCACTCCTATTCCTACATCGTGCATTCCGTTCGATAATGCTCGGTCCATCGTTTCGATGCGCCAATCGTAGTCGGCTTTTTTGCCCGAAGGGTGCATGTATTTATACGTTTCGCGATGATAAGTCTCTTGAAACACAGTGTAGGTACCGATTTTAACCTTGTTGAAAAGTTGAAATTCCTCGTCAGTCAATGGAGCAATTTCGACATTGATACGCCGGATTGAGCTGCCTTTGGAATCTTTAACACTATAAGCAGCATCGAGCGCCTCGATGAACCGTTCAATTGAGTATGACTGATGGTTTTCGCCCATCAGCATTAGTATTCGCTTGTGTCCTTGCTCCAAGATGGCAAGGGTTTCGTCTTTTATTTCGTCGAGTGTAAGCGAGCGGCGGGCTATCGATTTGTTGTCAGCGCGAAAACCGCAGTAGAGGCAGTTGTTAGCGCAATAATTCGATGTATATAGCGGCGCAAACAAGACGAGCCGTTTTCCGTAAATTTCTTCTTTTACTTTGAGAGCTGTTTCAAAGAGCATTTCGAGCATTGCGGGGTCGTCGATGTTGAGCAGCACAGCTGTATCTTTTATATCCAGACCTTGCATTTGCAGGACTTTTTCGAGTAGTTCCTCAACTTGTTTTAGAGTCGGTTTAGCCGTTTCGTCGAGCAGTTCTTGTATCAGCTTTTCGTTTATTATTCCATTTGCCATCATTTTTGTATCCTCGATGTTTAATATAAATAAGACGTTTGTGTCCCGTTTATATTTAATTTATAATGACTCCGGCTTAAAAACAATAAAAGCATATGCTTATGATGCTAATACTTAGATAGTAATTTTTAAAAATACTTTTTATTATTGCGATATAGACCGGTTTGTTTGGAATGAAAGTTCGATTTTTATGCGGAATTA
>CAYLSY010000168.1:0-6080 GCA_964386275.1 uncultured Hyphomicrobiales bacterium | reverse complement strand
TTAAAAAAAAATTATTATATTTTATTTTAACGTTACAAATAATTAATAAATTTAAAATGAATGGATTAAAAAAAGACAAATTACTCGAATTTGCTCGTAAATATGCTCTAAGCGCTGAAATCAAAGAGTTTCGGTCCCAACTTACAATTACATTGTCCCGTAGCGAATTAAAGAGTCTGGCAACGGCTTTGCGCGACGACGAAGCCATGTCTTTCGATATGCTAATTGATATTACTGCAATTGATTGGCTGACCGAACCGGACAGATTCGAAACTGTGTATTTTCTTTATTCGAACAAATATAAAACTCGATTGCGTTTGAAGTGTCCAATTGATGCCGAGAATCCGACATGTCCTTCGATAGTTGGAATATGGGAGAGCGCAAACTGGTATGAACGCGAAACATACGATATGTATGGCATTATTTTCGATGGTCACCCAAATCTGAGGCGGTTTTATATGCCTGAAGATTTTATTGACCCGATTTCGAAAGAACCGTTGTATCCTTTACGCAAGGATTTTCCATTAATTGGTCTTCCTGATGCTTTGCCGCTTCCTCCTTATCCCGAAAGGGACGGTGAATATTGATATTGAATTTAATTATAATATGCTAAAAATGAACTATAGAAAGGGCTTGATTTGAAAATACTTATTGTCGAAGATGATTTCATTACATCCCAAGTGCTACAGGAAATAACATCTTCTTTTGGCCCGACAGATGTTGCCGAAGACGGATTCAAAGCTTTTGATTTATTTACGGCTGCTCTGGCTAAAAAAGAACCCTATGATGTCATTTTCCTTGATATAATGATGCCAGACATAGACGGACAGGAAGTTCTCGAGCGAATTCGCCAGATTGAAGATATGAACAAGATTCATGGCCTCGACGGTGTTAAAATTATTATGACTACCGCCTTGGATGATTTCCAAAACATAAAAAGGGCTTTCAGCAATCAATGCGAAGGCTATATCGTCAAGCCTTTTGATAAGGATAAAGTTGTGAAAGCCTTGAAAAATGCTGGAATGATTTAAAAAGAATTCTGATTGTTTCTATTTAAGAGCCGCTTTAATGCGGCTTTTTTATTGAAATACAACTGGCTTGGCGCTTGCAATGTAAAATTCACAAACACACTTTGATTACATTGCAACAATAGCGCTTTCATCAAAAAAAAATCTTACATAAATTCATTAAAAAAAAACCCAATTATTCAGTTCGAAATAATCTCGGCAATACATCTTTGATAAATATTTTTGTTATAATGAAGATAAATTCAAATTATCAATAAATAAAGTATAATTAATCCCAAGGTGTAAATATGGTTCAACAAAAGCAGTTCCTCTCCTGGGGAGTATTCATTCTTGTTTTGCTGGGATGTTATGTATTCATTCTGTTTTTTATGGAGCATTTGGCATTCGATTTATTTGGCATTGAAAAGAAAAAAATACATATCGAAAAGGCAGAAGAAGCGGCTCAAAAAGTAGCTAAGGGAGCAGATGTCCAGATTGACCGTGCAAGTACAACCATTCTGAAAGGCGAAAGCGCCGGCGATGAACTAACCGGATACAAACGATTAATGGTTGATTTGTATAATGAGAATAGGCCTGTGTTTTCAATTGCTGTTACTCTTGTTATGGCGGCAGTAGGCGTTACGCTCGGATTCATTGCAGATATTGTGCTTAAAATACTGGGGATGGATGTTTCAAAAATGGCTCATAATGAGTAACAAGGAGGCAAAATGGAACAGTTCTTTTCTTCAATTATTGACTTTACAAACATTTACCTCCCGGTAGCGGGTATTCAATTCAATGTAATCATCCTCGTAGTTATTGGTATTTGCGTTGGAATTTTAGGAGGTTTTTTTGGAGTTGGCGGCGCTTGGGTTGTAACGCCGGCGCTCAACATTTTCGGAATGCCGATGACGTACGCAATTGGAACTGACTTGGCACATATTTTGGGCAAGTCGATTGTATCGACCAAGAAACATTCCAAGATGGGTAATGTCGATTGGAAACTTGGAGTTACGGCAAATATCGGAGCTATTATCGGCGTCGAAACCGGCGCCACTCTTGTAATGATATTAAATAAGCTAGGCATGGTCGAAGGCATTGTCAGAATAACATACGTTTGTCTTCTTGTGGGCTTAGGCTCATTCATGCTATACGATTATTTTGTTTTAAGAAAGAGAAAAAGCGATTTATCTTACACAACAACAGGCAAAAAGTCTTTGGTGCAAACCATACGCGACATCAATTTACCGCCTTTTATCAGTTTCAAGAAATCTGGCATTGATAGAATTTCTATTTGGATAATTATCTTCATCTTCTTCTGTACCGGATTCTTGTCGGGATTTCTCGGCGTAGGCGGCGGATTCATACAAATGCCAACGCTTATATACTTGCTTGGTTGCCCAACTGCTATAGCAGTTGGCACAGACTTGATGATAGTACTAATGGACAGCGCTTACGGTTGCTTTACTTACTCGATGAAAGGCACGGTAGAACTATTAGCGGCTATTATTATGCTCGGAGGCGCAGCGGTCGGAGCGCAAATTGGAGTAACCGCCGTGAAATATATCCGCGGTTACGGCATTAGACTTCTGTTTGCAATAATGATTTTATTGGCTGGCGTATCGGTTATTTTAAAGGAATTATATGCTAACTTTAAAATTGAATTCATTCAGGTTCTATCGGCAATAGTGATTATGGGCGCTGCAATCTCGATGTCGGCAATTATTTTCATCAAAATGGTCAGGGCATTCAAGAAAGAAAAAGCAGAAAATGTTTGATGTCCAAAGCAAATGAGTTTTCAAGAGGCAAGCTCAGCAACTTGCCTCTTTTTATTTTATCCCAGTTTACGCATTAGAAATAGTAAATGTACTAAAAATGGCTGCCAATCTAGAAAATCCCCCTACTCCCTTTTTGCAAAGGGGGAAAAAGAAATTTCTTGATAAGTCATCTATAATCAAAAAACAAGAAACAATGCGATTTGTCTATTGAGTTTTTAGGTTTATAATAAACTCAAGTATTTCTGTTTAAACTTTTGCAACCATTCTAACCGGAGCGCCGCTTCCACCTTTGATTTTCATCGGAAAAACATATACTTCGTAACCTTTGGCAGGCATTTTATCAAGATTTGCGACGTTTTCCACGGCGTAAATGTTGTTCTTGCATAGAATTTTATGAGTATCAAACATTGTGGATTGTCCAAAGTCAATACTTGGAGTATCAATTCCAACGACTTTAATTTTTTTGTTTTTTACCAACCATTCTGCGGCTTCGGGCGATAGACCGGGGAAATGCAGCTTTGCGACGGCATCAGGGCCACGCTCGGATGTACCCATATACTGTTCTTTATTGTAGTAATATTTTCCCCAGCCAGTGTTCAATAGAATAATGCTGCCATCTTCAATCTTGCCGTTTACTTTTTCCCAATCGGTAAAATCTTCGACGGAAACCAAATAATCGCGGTTTGATTCTGCTTTTTTAGCAACGTCGATAGTAATACCTTTTCCGAAAAAAGCTTCGAGCGGAATTGTTTCTACAGTTCCACCGCCTTCTGCAAAATGCACCGGAGCGTCAATATGCGTTCCGCCGTGTTCGGAAGCGCCATAATTGAAAGATGAATAGAAATATCCTTTGTTATTTATGCCGAAAGACACTGTGTCATGCTTGAAATTATCGGCAGTAGGCCAATAAACCGTCGAGGAATCATAATCGTAAGTAAGGTCAATTAGCTTTCCTTGATGTAATTCTTGTCCATTTTTCGAACAGGAAAAAGCAATTATTGCGAAAATTAAAGCTGTGAAGAAATTTTTCATAATTGTCCAATTATTAATGTTAATATTTTTTGCATTATTATCTATTTATAGAATTACTTATTGAATAAATCATTTTGAGTAATCATTATTTCATTTTGTTTTCTTAGCTTCGATTTCTTCCAACTTCTTGAACAGCTCGATCTCTTCATTTGAAAGATTTTTCGGCAATCTGACGTTAAGTGTAATATACAAATCGCCTCGTTCGTCGGTTTTACCGTAGCGGGGCATGCCTTGCCCTTTAAGTTTCAAAACCTTCCCGTTTTGGCTTTCTGCTGGAATTGTAAACTGTATTAAATCGCCGAAAGTTCGGATTTTCGAATTTCCGCCAAGCACGGCTTTATATAAGTCTACAGTGCCTTCGACATAAAGGTCGTCGCCGCGTCGCTCGACGCTTTTATGTGGCTGAACAGTAACTTTAATCATCAAATCGCCTGCCGGAGCGTCGACGCCCTTGCCCGGGGCGCCTTTGCCGGAAATCTTCAAAATTTGACCATCGGCTATTCCGGGCTTTAGATTCAAGTCAATCGTTTGTCCGTTTATCAAGATTGAGCGGCGAGTTCCTTTGAATGCCTCAGCCAGCGTTATTTCAATTGTAGTTTCAACGTCTTGTCCGCGCTGAGGTGCTTTAGAGCTATATCGATGCTTTCCGCTGCTTTCGCCGCCACCGAAGATTTTCTCGAAGAACTCGGAAAAATTGCCCGTCGAGAACATATCGCCGAAAACGCTTTCACTTTTGCGTTTGCCTGCTGTTTTCTGCTTGACCAAGTCAGACCAGTTAAAATCTTCACTGCGGCCGCCAGTTTGTCGGAAGTCGTTCCATTGCGAGCCGAGATTGTCGAAGCGTTTGCGTTTTTCGGGGTCGCTCAATACATCATATGCTTCATTGATGTCTTTGAATTTGCTTTCGGCTTCTTTGTTGCCGGCGTTTTTATCAGGATGATACTTCATCGCCAGCTTTCGATAAGCTTTTTTTATTTCATCGGGAGAAGCGTTCTTACCGACGTTCAATATTTTGTAGTAGTCTTTGAAGTCCATGAGTTAAATTTTCATATAATAGGCAATAAAAAAACAAGATTAAATTAATTAGCTATGAGATATTCTTCAATATTATTAATAAAATCATCGTAATTAGGATACATTTTTTCTGCTACGGTCATAATTCTCTTGAAGTCCTTTTTGGCAATTCTTTCATAATCTTCAAAAATAATCATACTGCTAAACTTAATATTTTCATTTTTGAAATGTTGACATGAAATAGTAGCTAGTCTTGCTTTGTCGGTATTGTGAACACCAAAAAGAAAAATCGGTTTAACTCTGCTGTTAAAGCAGTAATCTACTTCATACTCATCTTGTTTTTCAATCGGATAATAAGATTTTACTGGATTATATTTGTATAACTTTTCATTGATAAAATCATCAAGTAATTCATAAAACATACTCTGTATTATTTCTCGTCTATACAATCTCATATTAAAGATTTTGATTTCTGTTTGTATGAATTGCATTAAAGATATATACAGTGAATCAATTGTGGTGTCGAGATAAATACTATCATTGTTAATAAACATATTGGATTCATTAAGAATCTTTTTTAAAATTCTTTCTTTGTTTGAAGTATCAATTTCAAATGAATATGATAATCTCATCATTGTTAAACCATAGTCGCTAATCCTAATTGAATCATCTGACAATTGGGTCAAATATATATCCAGCATATCTCCGTCGGGATAATATGCAGGCAAAAAAAGCTGATAAATTCCTTGCCTTTTGGGTTTGATTTCAATAAAACCATTTAATTGAACTCGAATTGATTCTAGTATTTTATTAATAAAACTCATAAAAAAATCCTATCAGAACAAAGTATCTTGCGAACAAAATTTAAAATAAGACGAAAAATCAGTAATGTTGATGTACTTTCCAAAGTAACATAAAGCCTGTTCAAATGATGCATATTTATCAGTAGTTTTAGATAGTGTCGGTTCGTTTTTGTTTAATTCAATATCTTCTGCGGAAATTACATGTATATGATAATCCCTATGTGGATGCAATGGCATATCCGATGAGACAGCTTCACCATGATTTCCATTAAACCTAATGACTTGAAAACTCTCTCTATCTTTTAGCTGTAAAATCAAACCAATTGTAAAATTTTCCAAAAATTCTTTGTGTTGTCTAATAAATACTTGATATTGCCTTTTACCATCTTCACTTATCAGTTCAAAATAATTTCTAAAATGAGAACCGGAGGTTTTCATTTCTTTTT
>CAYLSY010000167.1:0-6102 GCA_964386275.1 uncultured Hyphomicrobiales bacterium | reverse complement strand
CGAATGAATGGTTTGCTTTTCCCAGCAAACCATTCATTCGGGGGGAAAAGATAGCTGTATAGTAAAATGACAAAGTCAAAAATAGAATTATAATTCATAATTTATAATTCATAATTTATAATTAGAGAAAGTAGTTAACATAATCATCAATAATTGGGGCATAAGAAACACCAATGAGTCTAAGTTACATAGCAAAGAATCTGAAAGAATCGGCGACGCTGAAACTGAACGAAAAAGCGGCAATCCTAAAGGCAAAGGGCGACCCCGTCATCCATCTTGGCGGCGGCGAACCCAAATCGAAACCGCCTATTGATGCGTTAGTCGCTGCCGGCGGCTTGCTTAATTCCGGCGAAGTCCGCTATACGCCAGCCGACGGCACCGTCGATATGAAAAAAGCGATTATCCGCTATACCGAAGAATGGTACAACCGCAAGGTTGCACCGGAAAACGTAATCGCCTCCAGCGGCGCAAAGCAGGCAATAATGTGTTGTTTGCAAGCTATTCTCAATCCGCAGGAAGAAGTGATTTTCCCCGCTCCGTATTGGGTGAGCTACACGGAAATGGTAAAAATGATTGGCGCAATTCCCGTGCCGGTCATTCCCGAAGACGGCTCGTTTTACCCGAGGCTCAAAGACATAGAGCAGGTAACGACTTCCTACACCAAAGCCGTGATTATCAACAGCCCGAACAATCCGAGCGGCGCATTTTATTCGGAAGAATTCATAGCCGACATCGTCGATTTTTGCGAACGGCGCGGCATTTACCTAATCATGGACGACATTTACCATCGTTTGCTTTTCGATGGCAAGAAACCAATAAATTGCTACAACTACGTAAAAGATTTGAACGAAAGCTCGAAACTCGTAGTCATCAACGGCGTTTCGAAAGCTTATGCGATGACCGGTTTCCGCATCGGCTGGGCTATTGCCAACAAAAAGCTAATCGAAGCCATGCGCACTATTCAGGGACATCAAACCTCGGGACCGTCGGTGGTTTGCCAGCAGGCTGCCATTGCGGCAATCAATGGCATTCAATCAAGCATCGAAAGCCTGCGTTTGACGCTCGAAAACAATAGCGCGGTACTTTATGCGCTGCTCAAGTCCTTCGACGGAGTCCACATAACCAAACCGGATGGTACATTTTACTGCTTCCCCGATTTCAGCTACTATAACAAGAGTTCGCAGGCATTATCAGACTTTCTGCTCGAAAAAGTGCTTGTAGCGACCGTTCCGGGCGTCGATTTCGGCTTCGAAGGTTATCTGCGACTATCAACTTGCGGCTCGATGAAGGACATCACCGAAGGCATCGAACGCATCAAATGGGCGCTCGACCCGAATTCACCGAACGAATTATATATCGGCGAACGTAAATTAGTGAGGGATTGGCTATGAAATATTTAGAATTTCCGACTCCTGCAATAAAGCATGCCAAGGTTTTAGCTAGCGATTACAAGGTTAGTAATCACGGCTTATCCGGCTTGGATATGGTTTACTGGAATTTACCGGACGAAGCTCTTTATGAAGAGGCAGTTTTTCGCGGAGAAGCGCATATTTCCTACATGGGACCGCTAATAGTCAGCACCGGCAAGCATACCGCCCGAGCTGCGAACGATAAATATGTCGTCATGGAGCAAACGTCGCAAGAAGATGTTTGGTGGGGAGTATATAATCGTCCGATGAGCGCCGAAAAATTCAGCGCGCTCCATGCCCGTATGATGGCATATTTGCAAGGCGAAGAAGTATTCGTCCAAGACTGCTATGGCGGCGCCGACCCGGATTATCGTCTGCCTATTCGAATTATCACTGAACACGCATGGCAGAGCCTTTTCGCTCGTAATATGTTCATTATGCCGAAAAATCAAGAAGAAATGCGCACTCACGTGCCGGAATTTACGCTTATCGCATGTCCGAAATTCAAGGCTGACCCACGTATCGACGGCACTCGTACAGAAACATTCATCGCCGTTAATTTCGGCGCAAGACTGGCTCTAATTGGCGGCACAGCTTATGGCGGCGAAATCAAGAAAACTATTTTTACGGTATTGAATTACCTTTTGCCCAAAGAAGGCGTGCTGTCGATGCACTGCTCGGCAAATGTCGGCAAGCAAGGCGATGTGGCGCTGTTCTTCGGACTCTCTGGCACAGGCAAAACTACGCTTTCGGCTGACCCGAACCGCTTTCTAATCGGTGATGACGAACATGGCTGGAGCGACAAGGGCGTTTTCAACTTCGAAGGCGGCTGCTATGCCAAGGTAATTCGTTTGTCGGCAGAACACGAGCCAGAAATTTACGCCTGCACTCGTCGTTTTGGCACCATACTCGAAAACGTAACATGGGACCCCGCAACTCGCCGCATCGATTTGGACGACGAAAAAACTACAGAAAACACTCGCGCTTCATATCCGCTGCACTTCATTTCGAACGTTGTGCCGGAAAAGATGGTCAACAAGCATCCAAAGAATATAATCTTTCTTACGTGCGACGCATCGGGCGTTATGCCGCCGATAATGCGTTTGACGCCTGAACAGGCAATGTATCATTTCATTTCGGGTTACACTTCGAAAATTGCCGGAACGGAAATCGGTCTCGGAATTGAGCCGCAAATCACGTTCAGCGCATGCTTTGGAGCGCCGTTTATGGTGCATCATCCTTACGATTACGCCAGTTTGCTCAAGCAAAAGATGCTTCAACACGGCGCAAAAGTATGGTTGGTCAATACCGGCTGGGTCGGCGGACCTTTCGGAGTCGGCAAGCGAATTTCGATTCGCCACACCCGCAACCTGCTGTCTGCAGCGCTCGATGGCAAGCTCGACAACGTCGAATACCGCAAGGACTTACTCTTCGGTTTCGAAGTGCCGCTTTCGTGTCCCGATGTACCGGAAGACGTGCTTGAGCCTTCGAACTCTTGGGGCAACAAGGAAGATTATTGGAAGAAATACGACGGTTTGGCAGCCCGTTTCATCGAAAACTTCAAGCTCTTCGCCGACGGCACGCCGGACGAAGTCCGAAATGCCGGACCAAAGCGCTATGCAATGGTGAAGTAATGTAAATCAAAAAAAAAGCCGGTTGTTTGACCGGCTTTTTTTTGAATGAAAACTTCTAAAAGAATATTAAAATTATTGATTTGCCATTCTGTGTATAGCATAGCATCCTGTGCTTCAGTAACATCTGGATTTTTCGCTATACTTCGTTCCACTCTAAATGACATTATTTCAGAAGTTTTTATTCATAGATTTATTTTGTAATTTGCGTTTTTTGGTAAAAAGATATTTATGCTTATGAAAACAATATCTGCTCTAATTATACTATTTATTGCCCTTACCTCTTTTTTCTCGACGAAAGAAGAAATAATTTACGATAGTCGAATGACATTTGCCGAATCAATTGCCGGCACAAAAGCACCGCAAGACGTCATCGACTCGCTTTGCATTGTCGATGTCCGCTATTATTCTATTGATGGAAAACTTCACCAAGGACAGTTTGTCATAAATAAAGCAGTTCGGAAAGACGTAATCGAAATATTCGAGTTGATTGAAAAGACAAAGTTTCCCGTCAACAAAGCCGTGCCTATTGTAGCTTACGACTGGTCAGACGATGCATCAATGGACGGCAATAACTCCTCGGCATTTTGCTACCGTACGATTGCCGGAACAAACCGCCTTTCGAAGCATGCCCTCGGCAAGGCAATCGACATTAATCCGCTTTTCAACCCTCTGGTTTACAAGGATGGACGCACCGCTCCTACAAAGGGAAATTACGATAAAACTCGACCCGGCACATTTTTTGCCGAACAAGCTGTAGTCAAAGAGTTCAAAAAGCGTGGATGGCGTTGGGGCGGCGAATTTGAGCAATACAAAGACAATCACCATTTCGATAAGGAAAACTAAACATGAATTTTAAAAGATTCCGACGTTTGCGCAGCAATCCAATATTACGCGACATGATGCGCGAAACGATTCTCACACCGAAAGACTTTATTTTGCCGCTATTTGTTGTACCCGGCGAAAACATAAAGAACCCCGTCGGTTCGATGCCCGGCGTATTTCAAATGTCAATTGACAATATAGTCGCCGAGTGCAGCGAAGCCGCTTCTCTCGGATTGCCTGCCGTTCTGCTTTTCGGCATACCAGAGCATAAAGACGCCGTCGGCTCCGAAGCTTACGACCCGAATGGTATTATCCCAAAAGCTGTTCGCGAAATTAAAAAAAATGTTTCTTATTTGGCGATTATAACCGATGTTTGCCTGTGCGAATACACATCCCATGGTCATTGCGGACTTTTGTGCGGCGAAGAGATATTAAACGACGAAACGCTCGAATTACTAGCAAAAATGGCTGTTACTCATGCCGAAGCCGGCGCCGATGTCATTGCCCCTTCGGATATGATGGACGGGCGTATAGCCACAATCCGCGAAGCATTGGACGCAAAAGGTTTTATTCATACACCTATTATGAGTTATGCCGCTAAATTTGCATCAGGCTATTACGGCCCGTTCCGCGATGCCGCCGAGTCGGCGCCGGCTTTCGGCGACCGTAAGTCTCACCAAATGGACATTGCCAACGGCGATGAAGCCATCCGTGAAGTTGAAGCAGATATCGAAGAAGGTGCCGATATTGTCATGGTCAAGCCTGCAGGTCCTTATCTGGACTTGATTTGGCGAGTCAAACAGCGTTTTGCGATGCCGGTTGCGGCTTACCAAGTCAGTGGCGAATATTCGATGATAAAAGCCGCTGCCGGTAACGGCTGGCTCGACGAAAACCGTATTATGCTTGAATCCCTAACCGGTATTAAAAGAGCTGGAGCCGATATGATTATCACTTATTTTGCTAAAGATGTCTTAAAATTACTTTAAACATATGCAGGAATTCATATACAAAGCCCTTGTTGTTCGAGAAAACGCAAACGGCTCGTTTTCGAGGCAAATCGAAACGCTTTCGCTCGAATCATTACCCCAAGGAGAAATTCTTATTAAAGTCGAATACTCGGCTTTGAACTATAAAGATGCCCTTTCGGCAAGCGGCAACAAGGGCATAACCCGCAATTATCCTCATGTTCCGGGAATAGATGCCGCAGGGAAAGTCGCCCAATCATCGAACGACGCTTTTAAACCTGGGGACGAAGTTCTCGTAACCGGCTACGACCTCGGAATGAATACTGCCGGTGGTTTTGGCGGCTTCATACGAGTTCCTGCTGCATGGGTTGTTCCTTTGCCGAACGGTTTGACAACAAAAGAGTCGATGATTCTCGGTACGGCAGGTTTCACAGCTGCTTTGTGTGCAGAAGCAATCATCAAACACGAGATTACTCCAGATTCGGGCAAGATATTAGTAACCGGCGCCAGTGGCGGAGTCGGCTCGCTTGCCGTGGCTATACTCTCGAAACTCGGCTATGATGTTACTGCATCGACCGGCAAAGCGGAAAGCCACGATTTCTTGCGCAAAATTGGCGCTAACGAGATTATTTCAAGAGAAGATGCACAGGACTCATCGAGCAAACCGCTGCTTAAAAGCCGTTGGGCAGCCGTAATCGATAATGTAGGCGGATTGACGCTCTCGACCGCAATTCGCTCTCTTCAGCGGCGGGGCATTGTTTGCTCGGTCGGGTTAACGTCTTCGAACGAATTGAACATTACGGTCTATCCGTTCATTTTGCGTGGAGCCGCACTTGTCGGAATTGATTCGGCCGAAACGCAGATGCAGCAACGGCTTGAAATATGGCGTCATCTTGCGTCGGATTGGAAACCGAAAGATTTGCAAGCCTTAGCAAAGCAAGTTACGCTCGAAGAAATCAACCGCGAAATCGATTTGATACTCGAAGGCAAGCAGTGCGGCAAAGTTCTGCTTGCCTATGATTAAGAATAATACTGTTACTTTATCAAATTATTATAAGAGACCTCTGAAAAATAAACAAAATTGATGTTGTCATGCTGAACTTGTTTTCGGGCATCAGTCCTTCAAAGTGTATGCCAACCTGCAAGATGGATTCCGGGTCAAGCCCGGAATGACACATTTGTTGAATTTTTCAGAAGTATCTATAATATTATAATCAATAAGGTGGCGATTGCCACTTTTTAAAGTGGAAACAGTGTGAAATAAAAGAAATA
>CAYLSY010000166.1:0-6124 GCA_964386275.1 uncultured Hyphomicrobiales bacterium | reverse complement strand
TGAATAGTATTTATCCTCAACTGCTTAGAGCCGGAAAAAAAGCTGTCTCAGTCGAACCGCCTGTTCTTTCGGCAGAAATCAACATCAGACCAGTTACAAATACATTGAAATGGGAGGCTTTTCTGCACTCGCCTAAGGGCAAACTTGCGCTTATCGGTTCGGATACAACAGCAAATGCGCGAATAGATATCGACATTTCTAAATACTCAGAAGTCATTGGCAGCAGTGAATTTCTTAATATATATTTAATTGTGTCAGATACTTTGGGCAATAATTCATCAGAAGCATATTCGCTGCCGGTCCACCGAAGTCAGCTTTCAAAGAATTATTCAACTATAAATGGAACAAGCGGTTCTGTTTATTTACTTCCTAAAATGATTTTCACAGATGAGTATGATTTTATGCAGTTAATTGATAGCATTGCAACACTTGAAAACAATCCTGCTAAAATCCACATATATACTCCAAAAGATGTCAGCGATAACGATAAAGCTTTGTCAGAAAAGCTTATTAGCAGTTTGAAAAGAATCTATAATCAAACTCAAGCCATCCAAAACGAATCATTGGTTCTTTCTGCTTTTCCTGAATCCTATCGAACGCTTCTCAAGTCAGAATTCTATTTTTTATTGATGTTTGAACGGTAAGGCATTGAATTTGTTATAGTATATCCTTTTATTTTTCTTAGTAATATCATTAGAGTTATTTTGATTATATTTGCGATATTTAATCAATAATTTGAAAAAAAGTTTTTCTTATAAACCGCAGGAGTCAAATCATGCCATCACTAAAAGGCACAAAAACCGAGCAAAACCTGCTCAAATCATTCGCCGGCGAATCGCAGGCGCGCAACCGCTACGAATTTTTCGCTAAACAAGCAAAAAAAGAAGGCTTCGAGCAAATCGCAGCCATCTTCCAAGAAACCGCTGACCAAGAAAAAGAACACGCCAAACGCTTCTTTAAATTCTTGGAAGGCGGAATGGTGGAAATCACCGCCGCTTATCCCGCAGGCGTTATCGGCACAACCGCCGAAAACCTGAAAGCCGCAGCCGAAGGCGAAAACGAAGAATGGACCGACCTTTACCCGAAATTCGCTGAAATCGCAAAGGAAGAAGGCTTCAACGAAATTGCAACCGCATACAAGATGATTGCCAAAGTCGAAGCCGAACACGAAAAACGTTACCTGAAGCTGCTCCAAAACATGACTGAAGACAAAGTCTTTATCAAAGACGGTAAAGTCCTTTGGAAATGCCGCAACTGCGGCTATGTTTACGAATCCGACAAGGCGCTCGAAACATGCCCTGCTTGCCTGCATCCGAAGGCATTTATGCAAGTCAAGGAAGACAACTATTAAATGCAATTACTCATCCGATGACTTTCAAATCATCGGATGAGTAACACTTCACCTCATTTCCAAGTTGCACTTTACTTTTTGCAAAAACACTACAATTTAGATGATACTACAATTATTCTTTTAATAATACGTTTAATCGTACGTTACATTGTCATAATTTAAGGACAAATAATGAGACACATTAAATTAGATACCGACATTCAACCTTTATCCGCATTTCGCTCGAGAACAGCTCACTTCATTAAACAAATAAATGAGGACAGAAGACCGCTTGTTTTAACTCAACACGGGAAAAGCATTGCAGTAGTAATTAATGTAATTGATTATGAGAATTTAATAGAAAAGCGAGAACTGCTTGATGATATTAGACTTGCTGAAGAACAAATTGAACAAGGTCTTGGCGCTACTCATGAAAATGTTGTAAAATTTGTTAGAGCCAAGTATTAAAATGAATATAATATGGACTCCGCTTGCAAGCCATAGATTAGAAGAAATATTCGATTTCATAGCGCTTGACAGCAAAGCTAATGCTGAAAAGTATATAGAAGATATAATATCGAAAATCGAATTGCTTGTTGATTATCCTAACCTTGGTCGAGTTGTGCCTGAATTGAATATTGAGTATTACAGAGAAATAATAATTGGTAATTATAGAATCATTTACAAAACATCGCAAGATAATATTTTCATTTTAACTATCAGGCATTCAAGACGATTGTTTGATTTAAGCGAAGTGAAATAATTTATCTTCTTATATAAAGTTATAATAAAGATTATAATCCCCTTAATTTCCAAGTTGTTCTTGAAATGTATTTTTCAGGCACTATTGCACTTTGCCGAATGCAGCAACACATCCGATGACTTCAAGTCATCGGATGTGTTGTTCAACTAGCAATCTGCGAAATTTTTAAAATCCGCTTAATCCGTATTTTATTTTATTGCGTTAATCCATTTAAATAGTTAATTTTGATTTTCTTTCCGCAAATCATTATTAACTATTTGGATTTTCAGCTATGAAGAAGTTTTTCGCTTTTTCGTTGTCCTTTGTTTTTATGATGTATCTGGGTGTTTTTGCACAATCGGTAGCCATAAATTCAACAGGCAATGCTCCTGACGCCACTGCCATGCTCGATGTCGCCTCGACGACAAAAGGATTTCTTGCGCCGCGTATGTCCCAAGCGCAAAGAGAAGCAATTTCAACGCCCGCCGAAGGCTTACTTGTCTATCAAATCGATGAAACAACAGGTTTTTATTATTACAATGGTTCAAGTTGGGTAAGGTTGATTACATCGCTGACTAACTTTACCGAAAGCGCTTACGGCGACGGCTCTACGATAAATTACGGCGTTAAGCTGCTCGCCACAAGCGCCCAAACCAACGTTGATTTCGTCATTTCGCCCAAAGGAACAGGCGCAATTTTAGTCCAACAACCCGATGGCTCTACAACAGGCGGCAATAAAAGAGGTAATTACGCTGTAGATTTGCAAATGAATAGAAATAATTCCAATCAAGTAGCAAGCGGTGATTATTCCTTCGTTGGAGCAGGCAAATTTAACAAAGCTACTGCTTTGCATTCAAGTGCCTTAGGTGGTTATAGAAATACTGCTTCAGGCATGAATTCAAGCGCTATTGGAGGCGAATACAACACTATCAACGGTAGCAACTCATTCATTGGAGGTGGTTATTGCAGTACTGTAGCCGGTTTATATTCTTTTGTCGGCGGAGGAATGTATAACAACGCAAGTGGTGGAAATTCTTTTATTGCTAGCGGTTATAATAATACGACTAGCGGTGAATATTCTTTTGTCGGCGGAGGATATAACAATACGGCAAGCGGGCAAGCCTCTGTTGCTTTTGGAAAATATGCTACGGCAAGCGGTAACTATTCCTTTGCGTTTAATCTTTCGGATGTGGCTGGGCCAAGCGTCGGCGCAAGCATATTCAGAATTTCAGGGGCAAATGAAATCGGAGGAAACGTTGCTTGGTCAAATTATTCTGATAGAAGACTAAAGAAAGATATTATAAATCTTAGCGATGAAAACAATCTTGATAAAATTATGAAGCTCAATGGCGTTCGTTATCGCTGGAAAGATAATGATAAAAGATTAAATCTCGGATTTATTGCTCAGGATGTCCTTGAAATTGTTCCCGAATCCGTGCGTTACGATGAATTGAACGATATTTATTCGATGGAATATACTGCAATTATTCCAGTCCTTGTCGAAGGAATGAAAGAACAACAAGAAATAATCAGTGAACAACGCATAGTGAATACTGAACAATCGAAGAAGATTGAAGAGCAAGCTGCCATTATCAAGAAATTGCAAGACGAAATATCGGCTTTAAGAAGCGAATTGGCTCAATCGAACAAGACCAATCAACAAATTTTGGAAAAACTCGCCGCATTGAGCGAAAAAGTAAGCGAGATACTTTCGAAAAACGATACAACAATGAAATAATACCGTAAAGGTTTGTTTCAAGCCCGCCCCCTTAGCTATCATATTCATCCGATGACTTCCAAGTCATCGGATGAGTTACTTCATCAGCCAACTTTTCCTCTTTGCAATGACGCATCAAATCTTTATTTTTGTATTATTTCCAACAAGATGTGAATATTACCAACTATGTTTCAAACTTACTTCAAGACAATTCAGGAACAATACCTTGCGGGCAACGAAAGCTCGGAATTAACCTATCGCACAGCGTTCGAAACATTTCTGCGTTCGTTTGAAACCGAGTTTACCAAGCGAAACCTCATAATCAAGCATGAGCCGCGAACGCTCGAAGGCGTCGGCCGTCCCGACTTCAAGGTGATGACCCAAGAGCAGCTCACTATCGGTCTAATCGAAACAAAGAAAATCGGCGAAAACCTCGAACAACACCTTAATTCCGAACAATTGGAACGATACCGCCAATACTCCGATAATATCATCATTACCGATTACTTGGAGTTCTGGCTGCTCAAAAACGGCGAAATTGTGTGTGATTCATGGCTCTTTCGAGAATACAACTTAGAAGACAAAAGGCATAAAATAGAGAAAACCAGAATTGAAGAAATGACTGCGCTACTCGTGCAATTCTTCGAATCCGAGCCAGCGACAATCACAAATTCCGATGAACTGGCGACGAAACTTGCGGTGAAAGCGACTTTTTTACGCGAATTCTGCGTAGCCGAATTGATGAAGGATAAATATGAGACAAGCAGACTGGAAGGGCTGTACGCAGCGTTTCAACATTCCTTGCTGCCGCTGCTCGATAGGAAATACTTTTCGGATATTTACGCTCAAACCCTTACCTACGGCTTGTTTCTTGCCGCATTGAATTGCGACGACCCACGAAAGCAGTTGACGACAATCGGCGCTTATTCATTTATGCCCGGTTCGCTTACCTTAATCCGTGAATTGTTCCATAGCCTTGATTTATTTCCAGCGGAAATCGTTTGGGCGATTGAAGAAATCATTACTATATTGAAAGTAACCGACTATGCGGCAATCAAACACGAGTTTGCCGATTACCGCAACAAGGAACGCGGTTTCAACGACCCTTTCATCTACTTTTACGAAGATTTTTTGAAGCGGTACGACAAATCGCAAAGGGAACTGCGAGGCGTTTACTATACGCCGGAGCCTGTTGTTCAATATATCGTCCGTTCAATCGAATACGTAATAAAAGTGAAATTCCATATTTACAATGGTTTCATCAATCCGAACGTAACGCTGTTGGACTTTGCCACTGGCACCGGCACATTCCTTTTGAACGCTTTCCAACTGGCGCTCGAGCAAGCGACAACCGTCGGCGACAAAGGGTTTATCAACAAGCTGCTAAATGAGCAAATTATCAAGAACTTCTATGGTTTTGAACTGCTCGTTGCGCCTTATATCGTCGCCCACCTCAAGATTTCTGAATTTTTGAAAGAGCGCGGTTTTTCGCTCAACCAAGGAAACCGGCTGAACATTTTTTTGACAAATACGCTGACGAAAGACCAACCAGAGCCGTTTCCGACAATGCCGGCGCTATCAAAGGAAGGTAGAGAAGCAGACAGAATCAAAAAGCAGGAAATCCTCGTCATACTTGGCAATCCGCCTTATTCCGGTCATTCGGCAAATAATGAAAAGAAAATCAACAATGAATTGAAGCCTTATTACGTTGTCGACGGCGTGCGGCTCGAAGAGAAAAACCCCAAATGGCTTCAGGACGATTACGTCAAGTTCATTCGCTTTGCGCAGACAAAGATGGACAAGATTGAGCGCGGCGTTGTCGGCATTATCACCAATCATTCGTATATCGACAATCCGACTTTTCGCGGGATGCGCCAATCGCTGATGGCGTCGTTCGACGAGATTTACATCTTGGATTTGCACGGCAACACGAAAAAGAAAGAAAAAGCGCCCGACGGCTCGAAAGACGAATGCGTATTCGAAATTCAGCAGGGCGTCGCCATCGCCTTGTTCATAAAACACAGCAGCAAGCCGAAGAGCTGCAAAGTGTTTCATGCCGATTTATATGGCAAAAAAGAGCAAAAGCACGCCGCATTGTTTGAATTATTGATTACTAATACCGATTGGACGCAAATTGAGCCTAAGTCGCCGTTCTATTTCTTTAAACCGAGAAATGAGGAGCATTTAGGGAAATATGAGGAGTATTGGAGCGTTAAAGAAATTTTTTCAATTAATGGAGTAGGAATTACTAGCGCACATGATGAATTCGTTATTCACAAAAACAAAAACATCTTGCTTGAGAGGTTTAAGAAATTTAAAAGCGCCCAAGGGAATG
>CAYLSY010000165.1:0-6139 GCA_964386275.1 uncultured Hyphomicrobiales bacterium | reverse complement strand
GTAAGTCGTAAGAAGGTAGCCGTACCGGATGGTGTTGCTGTTTCACCTTGTTTCTGGAGTTAATCCATTTCTTAAGCTAAATTCTATGACTTTCGAATTTGTTGCTTTTAACTCCTTGTTTTCAGAGAACAAAAAAAAAGAAAAACCAATGAAGAAAGAACCCGTTATAAAATTTAACGGGTTTTTTTTATTATTATTCTCATGAAAAAGATCTCACTAACTCAAATATGTCAATACAAATTCAATACATTGTAAGTCTCTGAATTGCATTATCCCAAGTATTTCAATGAATATTATATGTTTCGTAAATATTTATAAATTAACTATATAAGAAAGTAGCTCTTTTTCCGCCTTTGATAAAGGGGGTAGGGGGATTTTCTTGTTTGGCAGACGCTTTCGGATAATTCTTTACTTTTCTTAAAAGGATTCTGGTATTACTTGCATTTCAACGTAATCAATGTGATTTCTGGTTTTACTCCTACACGAATTGGCGGACCAACGCTGCCAATACCAGTATTTACGTAAAGGTATTGAGAACCTTCGCTATAAAGCCCAGCCACATGCTTGTAAACAAGAGATGCAAAAGAAAAAATATTATAACCAAATATCGATAGTACTATTTGTCCGTTATGAGTATGCCCCGAAAGCGTTAAATCTACATCATGAACATCGCTTAAAACACTATCAGTCCAGTAATTCGGATTATGTGCCAGCAATATGCAGTACAATTCCGGTCGAACACCTTCCAATGCTCTGTTCAAATCTGATTTGACAAATTGAGGATTGGAAAACCCACCAGGGTTGTCCACTCCGGCAATAAATAATTGCGTTCCATTGAATAAAAGAGTTTTATTTTCGTTTATAAGAAGCTTGATACCTGAGGCATTGATCTTCTCTTTCAATTCGTTGATTCCGTCGCCGACATAAGTGTCGTGATTGCCGAGACATGCATAGACATGATTTCCGTTGCGAGTTTTAAGAGTTTGCAAGATTGTGATTATTTCCGAACGAAACTCGGATACCGAATTATTGACGAAATCACCGGTAATAGCAATCAGGTCAGGTTCAAGGCTGTTGGCTAGCGAGCATACTTCAGCTATTTCCGAGTCGCGGAAGAAAGGATTGAAATGTGTGTCAGAAAGTTGAACAATTTTTAGTCCGTCAAGAGCGGCTGGAAGCTTTTCAGACACTATTGTAACATTCTTGATATCAATAGAGTTAGATGAATTGAAATATCCGATTGTAAAATAGAAATAGAGTAATAAACATAGAATCCAACAAGAAATAGCGACACTTTTCCTATTGCGGAAGAGCTTATCGTAGAGCCTATGAAAACCTGACGAAATCTTTGCCAGTCGCCTGAATATGAAACGGAACAGCACAAAATCCAGCATGAAAGGCACTATACCCAGTTTCGGCATGATGTAACAGGCGGAAATTATAAATGCGAATTCCAGCGAAGAACTTCCTTCTACCGTATATATTATAATAATCGAGTACAAGAACATAAGCCACATTACAACTGATAACGGAATGAAAATTAGTTTTGTTGTCCTCGGCTTAATATAGCCCGAAACGAAACGAATGAGTTTTTTTGTAAAGTAGTACTCGAAAAAGAGAAGTAAGCTAAAGAATATTGTAATAAATGCGTAGACCATAATGAAGTAATGAGTTATTAGTTATGAAAAAAAAAAGTGTTGTCTTTCCGGTTAGTTTCTATTTACCGTTAGATACATTCTTTACGTGTATTAGACGTTTGTGTTTCGATTTTAATAGGCACGATACATCAGCGATGCTTGAAAACGAACAAAAATATGTTTTAAATAATTCATTCTGATTTGTTTCGTCATAGAAGTATTACAAATTTTAGGAGAATCAAATGGAACAAACAAAAGGCTCGCTTTTGTGGATTGACGACGAAATCGAACTGCTGAAACCCCACATAATCCTGCTCCAACAGCGCGGCTACGGCATCGATACCGCAACAAACGGCGAAGATGCCCTTGAACTCATGCGCCAAAAGAATTTCGACCTAATCTTTCTCGACGAGAACATGGTCGGGATGAGCGGTCTCGACACCTTGCCCTATATCAAGGAGATTAACCCGACAATTCCTGTCGTAATGGTTACGAAAAACGAAGCCGAAAGCTTGATGGAAGATGCAATCGGAAGAAAAATCAACGATTATTTAACAAAACCAGTTAATCCCGCACAAATCCTTGCTGCATGTAAAAAGTTTCTTGAATCGGCAAAAATAGAGCAGGACAGGCTTTCAAGCGAATACCTCAAGGGTTTTAACGAAATAACACAGCGCCTTTATGACCGCTTGGAATGGCGCGATTGGGTCGAAATTTATATCAAACTCGTCAATTGGTCGATGGAACTTGACCGCTACCCCGAACTCGGCTTTCAGCAGACATTGCTTGACCAATGGCGTCAATGCAATGGCGAGTTCTCCAAATTTGTCGAAAGCAACTATATCCATTGGATAAATAACCCGACAGAAGAAGATGTGCCTTTGTTCTCCAACTCCGTTTTCGAAAAATATGTTGCTCCGCATCTTAGTGACGGCAAGAAAGTATTCTTTTTCGTAATTGACTGTCTGAGACTCGACCAATGGCTGGTTATCGAAGAACTTATCCGTTCCTTGTTTACAATTAAAAAGGACTATTATTGCGCAATTTTGCCGACAGCAACACCCTATGCCCGTAATGCCATCTTTGCCGGTCTGTTCCCAGCAGATATTCAAAAGCATTACCCTCAATACTGGGTCGGAGAGCTGAATACGGAGGATTATAAGCAAAATGCTTTCGAAAAAGAACTTATGGAAGAAAATATCAAACGTAAACGATTGCAGCTTTCTTCACCACCGAATTATATCAAAATTCATGATACAGACTTTGGTAAGAAAATCGAAAACGAGTTGCCGAAGTTCTTCCAGAGCCAGTTGACTGCCATTGTGATTAACGCGGTCGATATGATTGCCCATTCGCGCTCTGATTTTGCTATTTTAAAGGAAATTGCACCAGACGAGCCGGCTTACCGCTCGTTGACTCATTCATGGTTCATGCACTCGAGTTTTTACGGTATGCTTCGTCAATTAGCAGCTCAGAAAGATATTAAAGTGATTATTACGACCGACCACGGCTCGATTCGCTGCATGCGCGGCGTTAAAGTTCTCGGCGACCGCGAAACTACTACCTGCCTGCGATATAAATTCGGCCGCAACGTAAAGGCTGAACCACGACATGCTATGCAGTTGCGCGATCCGGCTGATTTCCGTTTGCCGCGTCTCGGAATAACAGTAAACAACATTATCGCCAAAGAAGATTATTATTTCGTTTATCCGACAGATTTCCATCATTTCCTATCGCGTTACCGAGATAGCTTCCAACATGGCGGAATCTCGCTCGAAGAAATGATTGTGCCGGTTGCGGAACTCGACCCGAAGTAAGAGTAAAGCTTTGTTAATAACTCCTTTCTTGAAAAAGCTCAAGAAAGGAGTTATTTTTAAAACACTCTATATTTAACGCCTAATTGGAATGATAGCTGTGGAATCCGCCATTTCCCATCGGAAATAACGCTAGAAAAAGGTAAAGTGTAATAAGTTTCGAAAAAGCCGGAGAACCTGAAATCGAAAGCATAATTCAAGCCAATTCCAGCAATTAATGCTGCATTGATTGAATTGAGAGAACTTAACTTCGATGGGGCTGTTGCGTCTGATTTGGTGCGTGTGAAATCTGAATAGGCATAGTCTTCGGGTATCAGAATTTCTTTTTGTGCTGTTATTGACGAAGATAATGGCATTGATAATTCAATTCCGCCCAAGAGATAAATGTTAGGCGAGAAGAAGTATTCGCCGGCAATAGCAAGATTCAAGAATAAAGCGTCGAGCGACAGCAAACTTGCTTCTTGAAAAGGCTTTAAACTACCGTCATTTGTGCGTACAAGCGATAAAACTGAATCTGGTGCCGAGAGTGTTCCTCCGATTGTTGTAAATGCCAGCCTTGCTGAAAAGTTTATACCAGAGAAAAAGCGTCTACCAAAATAGAATCCTCCTAAACCGCCCGCGCCGAAAGCTTCGGAAAACTTGCCATTTGCGTGATAGCTGCCCGATTCCGAGAAATCAGCCGAATGAAAGCATGCCGAAAATCGTCCGAATACGCCAATATTCCAACCCGGGTCTGCTTCGCAGGAAACAATGATACCTTCGTACATTTCAAATTCCATGCTGTTGGTTTTAGGATTGTAGTAATAGCAAATAGTCCAAGTAGTTTTGTTAAAAGCTACGTCAGTTGCTTCGACCACCATGCGTCCTCCTGATGATGGGTCAGTCGGACGAATTACGAAGGAATATTGCGGCGCTCCGGTTTCCAAGACATTTGAATTTACGCTGAACGATTCGTTAATAAGAAAGTTTACCTCTCGAAGTCCGGTATCGTCGACCCGGTCGTCTCGAATAACGACCAAGGCTTCATCCTTTGCGGGCGTTATATCGCCGGCAGGAGGAATAGTATCTTCGGCCGGCTCGTAATCCATGAAGGATTGTCCTCCCATGTTGCCGTAAGCATCAAATGCGTCTTCGTTATCCCCGAAGCCGTATGAATACAGTCCGAAAGGCAAACTACCCTCTATCACATGTGTGCCGTATGGGATTTTCACATGTGCTATTCCATAACGGCTGATTCCGAGTTGAGTAAATTTTGCATCAAGCGGCTTGCCGTTCAATAGAATTGTCGAGGTTGATACCAAAGGGGCAACAACGTTGATGAAATGCTTCCATGAACCGTTGACAGGCGTTGCGAAACGGTATTTTTGCAGAAACTGTTGCGTAGGACTGACCAAAATCATCATCGGGTCGCCGATAGAATCGCCATTTTTCATTCCTTGTGAATATTGTGCAACAAGAATCGGTTTGTCGGCAGTAATTTGTAAATTCCTATTGGATGCGCTTTCGTAATACTCGCCAGCATTCAGTGTCTTAACAAGCTTAGCGTCTTCGAATACTCGGGTTTTTGGTTCGTTTGCAAGCACTCTATATGTGTAATAGGAGCGGGACATAAGTTTACCTACATAAAAATGCTTGCCCCAAGCTGGAATTGGAGGCATTTGTTCGACTAAGTGGTTGCAAGCATGGATGTGTGGCGGCACATAAGCGCATTGATGTCCTGAAAAAACAGCGATTTTCTTGTTTGCAGTTATTAAAGTGCCGGTCAAGTCTTCCTTGCTGAAAGCTTCTTTACGGCCAGCTACCTGATATACTTCCCAACGGTTGAGTTTCACGGTAAATGTTTTTTTCGCTGGTTGAGTAATTGTGCTAACGGTTGGAGTGATTTTTATTTCTGTGTTGTCTTCCGTAGCCACAACAGTGAATTGTGGAAGCAAATCGTCTTGAGCGCGATAGCACATAACGCGGTATTCAGTGCCAAGAACCTCAGTCGGTAAGCCCATATAAGTATCGGTTGTCTGGAATCGGCGATTCAAACCATAGACCGAGATTGGATTATCGGAAGTAACGCGAACAGCTAATTGTTCTTTGATTTCCTCGCTTTCGATTTCTGCCTCCGCTGGTATCTTCATATTCTGCACGGTCTTGGCAGGAACAAAGATTTCCTGCTTGAAACCGATTCCCTTGATTTCCACTTTCACGCGGGCATCTTTGTCGCCGGTAATAAAAAGTTCAAGATGAAGAGGATTGGATGATGGCGGTTTAGACTCTTTATAGTTTTTCGAAAAGCAAAGCCAAAACTCTGTGCCTTCGGGATTCTTAACCAACAGCCTAACTGGCTGGGAATTAATAGTGGTATCGACGGTTTTCTTGGTTGTTTGGGCTATAGTGTCTTCAGAAAATAGTAGAAACAATAATAAGAAAGGAACAATCGAATAGAACAATGCCTGCTTACTATAGAATTCGTAGCTTTTTATGATAAAACCTAAGTTTACAATATGGTCAGAAATTTTTTTTATAGTTTTTTTTAAAGATATAATAATAAACATAAGAATAAATTACAATAGTAATATACAAGTCAATAAACAAGTCTTTTGCTGTTAAATTTCTTATTAACTTACTTTTTCAATTTTAAAAAATAAAAATGTCTGTAGTTAAACGTTTCAAACTAACACAGTTCAGTTTAAAAAA
>CAYLSY010000164.1:0-6174 GCA_964386275.1 uncultured Hyphomicrobiales bacterium | reverse complement strand
ATCGATTGCCGAAGATATTATACCGCCGGCATATCCTGAACCTTCACCACATGGATATAAATTTCTTATCTGTATATGCTCGAAATTCTCGGCGTTCCTCGGTATCCTTACCGGTGAGCTTGTCCTCGATTCCAATCCTATTAAATTCGATTCAAATGTAATAAAACCACGCATCTTCTTTCCAAAAGAACGTAGACCCAACCTCAGCCTTTCCGCTATTTGCCAAGGCAGCATCCTATGCAGCTCGCAAGACTGCAAACCGGGTATATATGATGATTCGTGCAACGATATTGATGTTTTTCCTGATATATAGTCAATCAAACGCTGAGCCGGTGCCTTCAATAAATTTTCTTCACATCCTAAATAAAATTTTCTTTCTATTTCATTCCTGAATTCTAATCCAGCAAGCTCGCCGTACCTTGAATATTCCTTGAAATCATTACCGTCTACAGATGTTACTATGCCTGAATTCGCAAAACGTCCTCCACGTCGAGACATTGACATTCCATTCACTACTAACTCGTTCGAATATGTTGCCGATGGAACAATAATTCCACCAGGACACATGCAAAATGTATATACTCCAACTCCGTTGACCTGCACCGCTAATTTATATTCCGCAGGTGGTAATAAACACGACGCTTGTGTGCCATACTGAATCTCGTTTATCAATTCCTGCTCATGCTCAATCCGAAAACCTATTGCATAAGCCTTGCACTTAAGTGCAAGTCCCTTGCTGCTCAATAAATAATAGATATCTTTTGCAGAATGACCTGTCGCTAATATAACGGCTTCCCCAACAAGTTCTCTGCCATCTGCAGTATGCACGCCAATGGCATAGCCATCTTTAATTAAGATGTCGTCAATTATTGCACTTAAGTGCAATTCTCCTCCTTTGTCGACAATAATGTTTCGCATTGATTCGATTACTTTTGGAAGTAGGTCTGAGCCTATATGTGGATGAGCATCGATAAGAATATCCTGAGAAGCACCGAAGTGAACAAGTGCTTGAAGGATATTATACACTATACCTTTTTTATGGGAGCGAGTAAATAGTTTTCCGTCGGAGTATGAGCCGGCGCCGCCTTCGCCGAAGCAGTAGTTTGAATTTGGGTTGATTACTCCTTTTTGCATAATGAGTTTAAGATCTTTTCTGCGATTTCGGATATCTTTACCACGCTCGCAAATAATTGGTTTAATGCCGAACTTAAGAAGTTCGAGAGCAGCGAACAAACCTGCAGGTCCAGCGCCAATAATGATAACTTTTTTTGATGAAGAGTCGACATATTTTAGGTTATGATACGACTCATCAGTATTAGGAGAAAATTCTCCGATAAACACGTTCATATTCAGTAAATATTTAGGTTTACTGCTTCGTGCATCGAGAGAACGTTTGATATATTTGATAGCTTTAATATCATTTTCAATAATTTTGCATTTTCTTGCTGCAATTTTTCGAATTAAGGCATCATTATTAATTTGTTCCGGTTTTAGTTCAATTGATATTTGTTTTATCATTTTCTATCACAAAAAGAAAATTAAAATTTGTTGTTGTATATATTTTTAAAAATATAAAAATAATCAATATTGAAAGTACAATTAGTTCTTCTTATATTCGAGTAATAACCAAGGAAGAATTATGAAATAAATATAACTCGACTTGTATTCAGATTATCAAATAAGTTCTTTTGGACAAGGGGTTAACTTTTTTAACGGCTTTAAACTTTATCTATGAAATATCCATTCCTGATACATATTAACTCATCGCTAAAAGCAAATTTTATGCTGATAAAATTCTGCAGTATAATGATTGATACTATAACAAAAGCAAGTAATATTTAAAAAGGTATAATATGAAAGCAATTCGATTTTCGATCACTCTGATATTCATCACCATTCAAATTGCCTTTTCCCAGCCAGACACGACGAAAGCGCCGTCGAACTGGACGCCCGAAGGCGTTACCGGAATCAATATTAGCCAAGTATCACTGACGAACTGGACCCAAGGCGGCGAAAGCTCGTTCACATGGACGCTTTTCGGCAACTTCGGCTTGACCTACGCCGACAGCTCATGGAAAATTGCCAACAAGCTGAAAATTGCCTACGGCATGACCAAACTCGGCTCGAAAGATTTCCGAAACAACGATAACGAACTATACTTTGAAACCGTTGTGGCGTATAAAATTAATTGGGCTGTCGACCCGTTCTTCAGCAATACAATAAGAACTGTTATCGCCAACGGCTTCGATTATACAAAAACGCCCGAAGAGCGCATTTCGAGTTTTTTCGACCCGGGATACATCACCCAGAGCCTCGGTTTTACGTTCGACAAGCTGAAAGGTTTTACCACACGCCTCGGTATAGGTCTGCAAGAAACGTTTACCAATACTTTCCGGCAATACAGCGACGACAAAAAAACTAATGACAAGGTCGAAGCATTCAAACTCGAAACCGGTATCGAATCCGTTACCGAAGGTTCTTATACGCTGGCAGAAAACTTATTACATACAAGCAAGTTACGCTTGTTTGGACGACTCAATGAGTTGGATTACTGGGATGTTCGCTGGGATAATACGATTACTGCAAAAATCAATTCTTTTTTAAATGTAAACCTAAATATACTGATGATTTACGAGCGTGCGCAATCGCCAAAAACGCAGCTCAAGGAAGCCCTGCAAATCGGATTGACTTATAATGTGTTCTAACATCAGCCATAACAGCTAATTTTTCGGATTTCTCTGCCAAAAGGCAAATCCATGCTTGGTTTCGAGCAAAATTAACTCGGGGTTCTTCATCAATTCCGCAGTTTTCGATGCCTTGCTTATAAAATATGCCGGTTTGTCGATGTCGCCGTCGAGCAGCCACTGCTCAAGGTCGTCATTAGGAATGTTTTTGTTGAAGACAGATGATGAAGATGGAGGTTTTTGTGAATAGAATAAGTGGCTGAATTTATAGTTGGATATATCAATTACATGTACATAGCAATCGCATCCTTGCTTGGATTGGAAAAACTTGATTGCCTCGCCTTGTGTATACGCTTCGATTCGCGGCATAAGAATCGGCATTGCGATGAACATCAATAGCGCAGTCGCAGAATAAAGAGTCATTGCCCCTTGCAGATACTTTTTTTTAATTATTAGTGAAATACCAATCGCAATTGCGCATAAATACATAATCCCCGGAAAAGCTTCCCAACCGCCCCAATGCACTGGAGTAGTCAATACTTCGCGAGTAAATTTATCGTCAATCAACGGCGCAATCGACGATATGTTCAAAAAGAGTAGAGGCACAGCAATAAACGCCGCCGAAACGATAAATCCAAATATGCCGAGCAACCATATGGTCGAGCGCTTGGGCTGCATCCCGCGATACGATAGCGAGTAAACGGTATATGCCGCAAGATATGTCAGAGGAAAATACGCCAGCGATGAATAGTGAATGATTTTCGTTCCAACAAACGAAAAAACGATAACCACTACCAATAAAAGAAATAATACCCATTGTTTAAAGTTCTGTTGCCGTTCGTTGTCATCCAACCTTAAACGGAATGCCCGCAAAAGGAATATTGATGCGGGGAAACAACCTACAAGCAATACGAATGGATGATATAGCACTGTGCCGCCGTGTCCTCCGTCGCTTGTCGAAAAAAGCCTCAATTGGTAATCAATGAACAATTCCACAACATTGCTCCCAGAGCTTATAAAAACGTAGGAATACCATGCAATCGAAGGAATTAGAGAAATTAATGCAAAAAGCAGCATCTGCTTAATAGGAAACTGACACCTACGGCGATTGAAAAACCAGTAAACAAACCATACCAGTCCGGGCATAAGCAAACCGACCGGTCCTTTTGTAAGAACAGCCAATGCAGAAAAAAAACCGGCAAGTATTAAACTGTTTTTTTTATTAGCGCTGGGTGACTCGTAAATTTTTGATATGAAAAAGACCGATAAAAACATTAATAAATTGAATGTTGGGTCAATTATCCCGAATTTAAAATAAAAGAAGGGAAGCAGCGAACCGCAGTAGGTTAAAGTCCATATCAAGCCGAAGCGCTTGTCGTATAATCTTTTACCGATATGATACAAAACCAGCAGCGAGATAATACCAATGACTGCGTTCGGCAACCGAGCCGCGTATTCGTTGACCCCGAATACACTCATCGAAGCGGCTTGTAACCAAAAAAACATAGGAGGTTTTTCGTGAAACGGTTTGTAATCGATGCGAACCGACAAGAAATCGCCTGTCGCAAGCATTTCGCGCGAAGCCTCGGCAAAATTGATTTCATCCCAATCGAAGAGATGAGCTGAACCGAGAAACGGTAAAAAAAGCGCCGCTCCGAGCGCTATTATAAGTATATATATCTTGAAGTCTTGCTTCATTTATCATAATAAATGAACTCCACCTTAAAGACGGAGTTCATTTGGACAGTTAATTTAAAATACAGTTCTTTTAGGCGCGTTTTAAAATACAAGATTATAATTTTTACTTTGATTCATTATTTAAGTTTCATTAATTAAGTCATGCAACATTTATGTCATGCAGCGCTACGTTCTATTATAAAGAAAAATGAAATAATTTAAATTCTGCACATGTTCCTTTTAATTCACATTGTTGCGACTTGATAAAGTGGCAACCGCCACCTGCATTACAATCTTATATACTTAAAAAAAGAATTATATATTTGAATATAACATAGTTTTAACTATTCATTGCCAGCAAGAAATCCTTGTTCGAGCGTGTGCCTTTCAATCGGCTAAGCAGGAATTCCATAGCATCGACCGGTTGCGAGAAGTCGTTCAGCACTTTGCGTAAAATCCAGATTCGGTTCAATTCATCCTGATTGAGCAACAATTCTTCGCGACGAGTTCCGGAGCGATTAATGTCGATAGCCGGATAAACGCGGCGGTCGGCGATGCGGCGGTCGAGAACGAGTTCCATGTTGCCCGTGCCTTTGAATTCCTCGAAAATGACTTCATCCATGCGGCTGCCGGTTTCGACCAATGCCGTAGAGATAATCGTAAGCGAACCGCCTTCTTCGATGTTACGGGCTGCGCCGAAAAAGCGTTTCGGTTTGTGCAATGCGTTGGCGTCGACGCCGCCGGAGAGTATCTTGCCGGAATGTGGCACGACTGTGTTGTGGGCGCGCGCCAGACGGGTGATTGAATCAAGCAGGATAACGACATCCATCTTGGCTTCGACCAATCGTTTAGCTTTTTCCAGAACCATGTCGGCGACTTGAACGTGACGTTCGGGCGGTTCGTCGAAGGTCGAAGCAACGACTTCGGCTTTGACCGTTCGTTCCATGTCGGTAACTTCTTCGGGACGTTCGTCGATAAGCAGCACAATAAGCTTGATTTCGGGATGATTACGCGTTATGCTGTTGGCGATTTGCTGCAGTAATATGGTTTTACCGGATTTTGGAGGCGAAACAATTAATCCGCGTTGCCCTTTGCCGATTGGACAAAGCATGTTGACGATTCTCATGGAATATTCGCTTGGACCGCCTTCGACGTTAACTCTTTCATTCGGGTATAGCGGTGTAAGGTTATCGAACAATGTGCGTTCACGAATGGCTTCCGGTGGTAGATAATTTACCGTTTCGACTTTCAGCAGGGCATAGAATCGCTCAGCTTCTTTGGGCGGACGAACTTGACCTCGAACTGTGTCGCCGGTGCGAAGCACGAATTTCTTGATTTGCGATGGAGATACATAGATGTCGTCTGGCGACGGCAAGTAGTTATAATCAACAGAACGGAGGAAGCCGTAACCGTCAGGCAGCACTTCCAAGACGCCTTCGCCGGCAATCAAGCCTTCGATAACTTGTTCGCCACGGGTTTGGGAGTTCGTTTGCGCTTCGACGATTTTTAAAATTAATTCTTGCTTGCGCAAATCGGCAAAGTTAGTAATGCCGAGGCTTTTGGCAAGAGTTGTCAGCTCGGCGATGCGTTTGCCCTTGAATTGAGCAATGTCAATTACAGGCGGCGCCCCGTTTTTGTCATTATCGTGGTGGTTGTTCATAAATAACCTTTTGATTTATATAATATAAAACATTGTTTTTCCCGAAATAGTAAAATAAACATGGAAAAAAGATGTGGCGACAGCCACTTTTCAAGCGTAAGTAATATTAATTAAAAGAAATATGCGCATAATTAAAATTATTTCATGTTTCTT
>CAYLSY010000163.1:0-6181 GCA_964386275.1 uncultured Hyphomicrobiales bacterium | reverse complement strand
TCTTTTTTTAATTAATTTCATTTAACAGATTCCTCTTTAATTAGGATTATACTATGATAAATTTCAATCCCATGAAAAATAATTATTCCGATTTAAAGTAAAACGCCTCTCGCAAGACCTTGCGAGCCATGCAAGAGGCGCATAATGTATTTATTAGTCAGAATTTTTAATTTATAATAAAATAAATTGAGTAATCCCCCGCTTCAAAGGGCAGTGAAACTTAATATGGTTCTTCTTCCTTTATCTCTTGCTTTTTGGTTTCGTTCAGAGTAATACGCAAAACTGGCGAAAGCAGGAAGAAGTTACTGATTTCGTATGGACGGGCAGTGCGTAACGGAGTCGAGTACTTGCCTTCGAGGAAGAGCCAATCTCCGAAGATTTTAACGAAACCGGTCGCCAAAAGCGTTTGATTCGAATATTGTAACGAGAATCCAAATGGATGTAATGCCTGATTGCGATATTCGGCTTTTAATATGACCCAGTCCATAAATTCGTTCGGCTTATATGTTTTCAAACCGGAAACGCTGTCGACGGTAATATATGTTACTGCAACTGATTCATCGCGCCAAGAAGCAAACTCGCGGACTTCGCTATAGCCAATACCAGCTTCGAAGCGGAAATAGTGATATGGTAGTCCGTTTTCTTTAAGCCAATAATTATAAAATACAGTTAGCTGACCGACGCCGCGTAGCATGGGAACAACACCTTTGTATGTTTTGGCTTTGTTAGGGTCATCCCAAACAATATCACTTCTTAATTCTTTCCAGAACTGTGTATCTTCGGGGTCGATAGATGAAGTTTCAACTTTTTTAGTCGGTAGTTCGATATTGAAATGAATACCAGCGTTGCGATGGAATGGCAATAGAAAATCGAAACCGCCGATTAACTTGCCTCCGTAGCCGGAGTTAAGTCTGCGTTCGCTAACCCAGCTTAAAAATGATGATTTATCTTTTAAACCGCTGCTGATGCGGTATCCGTAACCAAGATTTGCATATATGTCGAAAGGAATATCGCGTTTAGTGTTGTAATCAAGGTTTTCGTTGCCCAAGGGTATGCGAACCTTTACTTTAGATTCGCCGCCTGTCCAAAACGGGTAGCCGATTGGGTCATTGCCAACTTCCGATACAATCCAGAAGCCTGTTTCGCCGATTTTAAGCGACTGTTCGAAAAGCGATATTGAAATAGATTGCGTAACGTTTGTCGGTTGGAAATAGTTAACAATTGTGTTTGCCTGAGTCGGCGAAACGGGTTGTTCAGGCGAAACATCGACGAAGCAATACTTACGAATGTCTTTGCCTTTGAAGTTTGGGTCGAATGGTTTAACACCGTTAATGAAGTCAGCCAATTCCGGCATAACATCGTCGATTTGCACCGAGCCGATGCTCTCTTCGCCGGAAGTAATCAACAGTATTTCGAAAGGCAAACCTTCTTTGCGTGGCGCAGCAAGGACTTCGATTTTTTGTTCATTTAGATTTGACTTAGGCTTTTGAAGATGTAAGAAAGCCTGATATACACGGAAAGCCAGGTCTTGGTCGCAAATGACCCAGCGCGGAAATAGTTTAACAAGTTCAGGATTGAGGGTGTTCAAATTATTAACAAGATTTTGAGTTTGCGCCTTCGCTTCAATGCCTGATATCAGAGAAAATGAGATTAAAACAAGTAAAAATGCCGATATCTTTTTCATAGCTCTATTTAAAAAATTTAACTTCTGTTTATTAAATTAATTATTGATTCGCTTTTAGCTCTTAATAGACATAAATCAGTCTTAGCGACGGAATCAAAACATTGTTGTTTTCCCAAGCTTTAGGCTCGGAGCGGAATGCAACAGCATATCCTTGAATATCGAATCTCAATGAAAGGCTTTGGTCGATAATCGGCACGAGCAGCCATGCATGGGTGCTGATGGCATTATCGAAATACTGAATACGAGCGCCTATTGGAGTTGAGATGTTATTTACCATAAAGTCGAGTCTACCGGAAATACCGCCGATTGTTTCGCTTGATTTTTTCTTGAAATCGATTTTGGTTTCGCCGCTGATTTCATCGACAAGAACAAGTTTATTCATCCATGATTCTACATTATAGAAAGTTGCGCCGATTCCGAAGCGAATCCAATAGTTTTTATCGACATTAATACCGATGGTATAGTGGGCTTGGCCAGCTGAGCGGATAAGGTAATCCAAATCTTTGTCGTTTTCTTTGAATGTTTCGGGGTTCAAGTCTCTGTTTTTCCAAGAACATTCCTTGGCGTCGCCAAACAAGAAGGAAAAACTTGCATCGAAAATACCACTTTGCTTGATAACCGGAACTGGAATATTGATTGAAGCGGCGAAACCGCCGGATTTGCTGTAAGTCAGTTTGCGGTCTTGTTGGAAGACATCTTTGCCGAGGCTTGCCCAACCTGAAGTCGGAAGGATATAGCCGACTTTAACGCTTTGCCACAAGGCGCTGAGCGTGAGTCTTTCGCTCCAAAGCGACGGGAAGTTGATCTCCTCCATGCCGTAACGAAGTTCGAAACCGTAGAGTGGCAGTTGTTTATTTGTAGGATTTTCAATATCGAGAACTCTTTTTTCATAAGTTTCATTAGTTGGAACACCGAGAGAATCTACTTTAGGGGCTCCGGTAGAATCGACAATCAGTTCGTTGACAACTTTGTAAATGGGGTCTTGGTATTTGGTCCAACGAATTAAATCGAAGCTTGCGATAATTTCGTGAGATTTATAATAATTTATGGGTTGTCCATCGCTAATGCGGATAAAGGTTTGAATGTCGGCAGATGTAATGCCATCGCTCGAGAGGACAGAAGAGCCGATTCCCGGTTGAGTATTAAATATTTTCGAGCCGAACAAGCCACGAGCTTCCAAGGTTTTGTCGCGCATGTTTTTCTGAATAAAGTAAGAATCGAACAAGCTATACAAATTGTTCTGACCGTATTTCGATTCATCGAGAGGCTCATATTTCAAGGCGTCATAAGAGAAAATATAGTTTTCGTCGACATATGCGAGCATGTCTTCGATTGGCGATGATAATTCGTCGAATTTCACTTCTACGAAAATCGCACCTATAATGGTATCCGGTATGGATTTACCGGGTTCGGGTACTGTTGTAATAACAAAAACGCGTAAATCCTTTTGGGCATCTTGAGTTCTAAACTTGGAAACCAAGTAGTTATAGATGCAATCCAATGATTTACCGGCATAGCGTCGATAGCCGTTTTCGATTAATTCGTCGCGCAATTGGTCAAGAGTATTACCATCGCGAACTTGGCTTTCGAAGATGTTTTTTACGTCAGGTTCATAGCTGTTGTATGTGCTAAGGCAAGTATCCGAAGCTGCGGTTTCGCCTTTTTTTGTTGCAAATCTAACCTTGTAGAACTCTTTCAATTCGTCTTTGGAAATAACTTCATAGACATTGACCTTACCGAATCTATAATTCTTGAAGCTTTTCAGTATAGTCGTTATGTCGTCAATTCTTTGCATATCTCTTGCTTCGGCAATATTAGAAACAGAATGAGCCGTAAAAGCCAATATTAAAAGTATAATTAAATGCTTAATTTTCATTTGGGCAACCCCTAAATAATTATTTACTTAAATTTCTTATGTGTTTTTCCACTCCGCTAATAGCGGTAATTAGTTGTTAAATCGGTAAAATCCATCTAGTTAAAGGAGGATTTTACCGAATATATTATTATTTTTTTGGTCTATGGTCAATGTTTATAGTCCAAGATTTTGAGCTAGGTTTGGATTCTTTTCCAGACACAGGGTTTTTAGCTGTTGCGTTTACCACAACCTTTGCAGTTCCAGAAATTTTACCTCTTGCGGCAGGCGGAATTGTGCCTGACATTTGAAATTGAACGGTATAAGAATTGCCTACCTTGGATATCGCCGGTTTTCCGACTATTCTGAAACCTTGGACCTTGGGGTCATCAATTTGTGCGTCAACGGTTATAAGCGGCTCTTTTGTAGCATCACTTGTACCGGTGATAGGCGGATTAATAGTAATGTTGCTAACACGCACGACTATTTGTTTATCGCTACCGGAAGTTTCAGCTTTTGCGCTATTAAAGCTAATGGTTGGCGGCTCTTGGCGAATAGCGACGGTATATTCAGGATAAATATCGATTTTATCCTTTGTAATCGGGTCAATCCAACAGATTCGTAATGATGCGGTTTGGGCATCGGCAGTAAATTTAAAGTTACGAGCGTCGGAAAAGATATAACCATTAACGGAATCAATTCTGTCATCAAGTTTAACGTAGATTCTAAACTGTTCTTCAGGTATTTTCTTTCCTGAAGACGGTTCGAAGTTGAAGGAAGCGATTTTACCGTAACGAGCGAGGCGGTCCCAATCTTGAGTCATCAGCTCATTACTTCTTTCGACAATTGCTGGGAATACATAGAAATCAACAGTAGTATCTGCAGCAGGAACTGAACCGAGGGCATGAACCAAATGCAGTTTATATTGTCTGTATCTGCCATCTTGGGATGTGCCTAAGGGGCCGTTGATTATGCCTCGCATAGTGCGAACGTCGCTGCTGACGTTAACTGTTTGGAAATCGATGCTGATATTGCTCAGTTTCGAACCGGTTTCGTCGAGCAGTTCGCCAGAAATCTTGTTGTCGGCGCCGCGTTCGGGGCTGATTTTAAATTCGAAAACTTGTTGTTTCGCGGCGTCGAAGCGGTGAATTTCCTGAACAAAGATTGTAGGTTTAGCTTCTTCAGCGGTTTTGGGAGTAATAACTCGCACGTCAAATTCAATCGCGCCTTGGTTTTGGTCGAAATCGCGATATGCTCCCGGAGCCAGCAATCTCGAAATATAACTATAGAGACGGATTTGGCTGATTATTTCCAAACGGTCTTCCTTTTGAGGTACTAAAGAAACTGATTGAGAAATTCTGTTTTTAAATTCGCGAGGGTCTTGGATAAGGACGTCTTGTCCGGGCAAGTTATACTCGTCAAGTTTTGATTGCAATTCGCGTTGCACTTTCATTAAGTCCTTGACTTTCAGTTTAACTGAACCGATATTAATTGCAGATTCTTCGTCAAGTTTTAGCGGGTCGACTTCTTTGCGAACGCCTAAGATTTGATTTGTACGCGAAACGAATCTTAGTTTATACCACCCTTTTTCATATGGCGGTTTGAAATTCACAATGAAAGCTCGTTTTTTCAGAGTGCTATCGCGCGAAGTAACAGCATTTGCAGCGAGAGTTTTTTCCAAAGAGTAAGCAAAAACGAGCGAATCGGTCATGCCCGGTTCATCAGGTTTGTAAGCGTTAACAGGCGCTTTAGAGTTATCTATAATATTATAGATAGGTTCAAACGAAGTAATCGATACATCGGAAGTATTTAATTTACCCTTAGTTTTTTCATTGTCAAGCTTTAGCATTCGATAGCCGATAAAACGCCAGCCGGATTTTTCTTCTTTTGTTCTACCGGGAATTTCGAGACCTTTATTTGATTCGGAAAAATCATCAATATTATAATCTCTTAGTTCGTCCTGGCTAGGAAAATAAGGAATAGTCAATTCTTCGCTTGGATTATAAAATAGTTGATACTCAAGCTCTTCGACGTTCGAACGGTCCGCCATTTCGTATAGCCTGAGATAATATTCCTTATCGCTTTCTGTTTCAAGCTTTTTGAGTTGTGTGCTTATATCGGTTACGCCGACTTCTATGATGTATTGCCGCCAGGATTTTATATCTGTTCCAAGTATTTCCTTGTAGTTAATCCCGGGCTGTGGAATTGTGATTTCATCTTGCGGGCGAGTGTTGATACCTTCGGAGCCGGAGCCTGAATAGAGTTGAGACAATATGCTTTCAACTATGCGCATAGTCTCCTTGTTTTTCTTATGGAGACCTTCTTCTGCCTCGTCGCGTTCAACGATGATAATAAGTAGCTCAAGAACCACTGCCAGATACAATACAAAATAGACTTTCCCTGCACCACCACCATGTGCCATAATTTAAGTCCTCTTAGTTATTTTATCAATATTTCAATTATTTCTTACTGTTTATTTTATATCGTAGAAAGGGTTCATCCGCTATTTTTTTTGAGTTTATGAAATATTCAAAAATTAATGAATAATCTTTGTTTTTTTTAAAATTTCTATTATAATTAAAAACTAAATTAGAATATCCAAATTCTATTTTGATAATTCTTTCGAAAATATTGCAAATCTTACA